>NZ_JAQFIT010000012.1:0-150597 GCF_029504805.1 Ereboglobus sp. PH5-5
GGGCTCGCAGTTGCAAAATATCACCGACGCGGTCCATTGCATAGTGCAGGGGGGCGCATCCGGAACCAACAACATTGATGCCGATCCGCTTCTGCTGCCGATAGGTGAATCAATGGGGCATCTTGTGGCGATGCTATCGGCAGGCAGTCCTGCTATAGGATCGGGTCAATCGCAGGCCGAAGCAGCGGTTGGTATAACAATACCGCAGGCTGACGGCCGAGGAATGCCTCGTCCTGAACATCCGACAATAGGAGCATATGAGTGGACCTCCTCATCAATGATAATATCGAGCCAGCCACAAGTAAACATGGACGTCGCACCGAATGGCGCCGCCGTAACAATATCATCCACGGTCAGCAACGCGGTAAGATATGAGTGGTATTTTAAGAATGACGGTATGTTCAATTATAGACTGTTGAACGAAACACAGACATCCGAGTGGAATATAATAGCGGGACCGGGAAGTTACGGCTGGTATCGCATGGTGGCATATGACGCGCAGGGAAATCAGTTGGCCGCAGAGCCGGTGTTGGTGAGGAGTCCGCGGGTTTACGTGAGCACGACAGGCAGTGACGAGAACGACGGATCGTCATGGGCGACGGCGGTCGCGAGCGTGCAGCACGCGATAGAAAACTGCTTCGGCAATGAGGTATGGGTTGCGAGCGGGACGTATGTGCCGATGGGTCGTCCGAACGGAGGGAGCGAGACGGACAACCGACAGAGGCATTTTTCGTTGAGGAACAACGTGTCGGTGTATGGGGGATTTGCGGGGACGGAGACGGCGCTCGGGGAGCGGGACCTGCTGGCGAACGAGACGATCCTGTCGGGGGACTTTAACGGGAACGACGTGTATGACCCAGTGTCAGGGGCGCTCAAATCGGGAAGCAGTGAGAACGCCTACTATGTATTTTACCATCCGCAGCCGATGGGAGTGCAACTGAATAATACAGCGGTGCTTGGCAATGTGACGATACGGGGCGGAAGTCCCAGCAGCTCGTTGAGTTCAGGGGGAGGCATGCGGAACCTCAACAGGGCAAGTCCGAGATTGGTAAACTGTGTGTTTACAGGAAACCTGCATGCGGGCCTGTATAATGGGAGCTGGTCGAGTCCGGAGGTGATTGGATGCGCGTTCAACGGGAATGCGGGTGCGGCCGGAGTGTATGACAAGGATGATGCATCGCCGGTATTGGACGGATGCACGTTCTATAGAAACAGCGGCAATGGATTGCAGCACGGGTATAGCGGGACGGCAACGGTGGTGAACAGCACGTTTTACAGAAACGGGGGCCACGGTGTGTATGTGCATTGGAATACAAACGCCGTGGTGATAAACTGCACGAGCACCGAAAACGAGGGAGGCGGGATTGTGCTCGACACGACGAGTGGTCCGATGAAGGTGATAAATAGCATAGTATGGGGGAACAAGGGCTCGCAGTTGCAAAATATCACCGACGCGGTCCATTGCATAGTGCAGGGGGGCGCATCCGGAACCAACAACATTGATGCCGATCCGCTTCTGCGGGAATTTGAAAATTATGGTGGGGTGGTTTCGATAATTCCTGTTGCATTTGGGAGTTGCGCAGTTGAAGCAGGCATCAATCAAGCTGAACTTGGTGATTCTGTAGTATTGCCAACGGTAGATGCTAGGGGAGTGGATAGAACCGCATTTTCAAGACCGACAATTGGAGCTTATGAGCCGCAGGCAATCATACCTAGTGGACAACCCTTAATTATGCCGATATTGGGCACGGGGGCCTATACCATTGGTTCTGATTACACACTCAATGTGGTTTGGAGCGAAACTCGTGCAGAAATGGGATTTGTGTTCAAGTGGTATAAAGACGGGCTACTTGTTCCGATCGAAACAAGTAGTCGTTTGTCGGAGCAAGCATTCAGACTAGGAACATCGGATTATCGCGTCGAAATCACACTTGATGATAAATCTTGGTCTGCTGAATATACGGTGACGATTTATCCAAGTGTAATTTATGTTTCTGGGACAGGTGATGATGCAAACGATGGGACGTCCCCGGTAACGGCCAAGCGTTCTTTGGACAAGATTTTGGCGAACCTTCCCTACGGCGGAAACTTCACAATTAATGTGCTCGGTGACTCATCTGTATATGCCGTTAATGATCTATATACGCTCACTTCGGGCGTGACGCTGAATATCGAAGATGGCGCGATCATAAAGTTTGCCGATGGTGCGGGGCTTAATGTTGAGGGTGGTGCGACCCTGAATATTGGTAAAGCCGTTCTCACTCATCTCGCTGATGACACTATCGGTGGTGACACAAATGAAGACGGCAACCGCTCCGTGCCAAGCCACAATCAATACACAATAACAGGTTCCGGTCAGATTTCGATTTCGGCAGACTGCGACTTTCGATTTAAGACCTTCGAATACGGCGGAACACTTTCAGTCGATCAAATTTGGATTGGGAACAGGGTTTATCGCATCACCTCCGATGTGGTTGTGCCAAATGGCGTGAGTTTGACGATCCTTGAGGGCGCTATTCTGAAGTTCGACCAAAGCAAGCGCATCACCGTGCAGGCAGGAGGTTCTCTATATGTGGCAGGTGCAAGGAACAATAATGTGATTTTCACCTCCATTAAAGACGATGTTCATGGTGGCGACACGAATGGCGACGGAATAAGCACTATTCCCTCAATGGGCGATTGGCGGAGTTTGCTCATCAGCGGCCATGCGGATTTCAGGCATTGCAAATTGCTTTTCGGCGGCAACACGAATTCAGGAGGTTGGTCGGGCGCGGAAGGCGGAGTCATCACCTATTTGAACGGGTCAACAGGTGTCGTCGACTCATGTCTGATTTCGGATGGAAAATTTGATGGTGTTTCCTCATACTCCCCCAGTCTACTGGTGGAAAATACGACTGTATTTTATTGCGATAGGGCTATCCAAGTCTTGGGTGGACAGGCCGATTTGGTTAATTGTGTGTTCTATGGAATGACAGGTAATCATGGAGTTCTGGCACACGGCGGCATCGTGAGGATGTATAACAGTGTTTTGTCCAAGGTTTCCTCCAGCTTTATCTATGCGGGTTCGTCAATAACGATAAAGAACTGTCTTTTCTGGAACCCTGCGGGGTATGGTCCCCAATCCTACAGTGCGGTAGGATCAAATGGGAATCTGTGGAGCGATCCTCTTTTCCATGCTGCCGAAAATGGCGATTTCACCCTGAAAATCGGCAGTCCGTGCATTGATGCAGGGGACGGCTCTGTGGCCCCTGAGCGTGATTTTTTTGGGCAAGAGCGGGTCGATGACATGTATGTGGAAAATACGGGCACGCCGGCATCAAATGGGGCGTGCCCGGATATTGGCATTCACGAAATGAGCGCCAATGCGGTTTCGGATGTCGATTTGGCAGTGAGCAAAGTGGTCATCCCTGCGTCGGCAAATGTCGGGGATACGATTCAAATAAGATACACGGTTACCAATGTCGGCAGCCTGCCTGCGCGCGGCACCTGCCGCAACGAAATCACGTTTGTCGGTAATTCCACCATGCCCAATAGAAGCGCGAACGCTATCAGCTCGACACTGAGCCTTGAGCCTAATGAGAGCGTCGAGTTGACCGCAAGTGTCACCGTGCCGAGCTTGGCGGAGGGCGACTGGCATTTGCAGATTCTACTGAACCCTGACAGGGCTATTTTTGAAGGACGCAATACTGACAACAATCTCTACACGACATCGGATGTGATACGCATCAGCATGGCGGCATTGGGTGGGACGACCACGGCCGTAATCAACGGCAACTCCAGCCAGACCTTCAGAGTCGAGGCCTCCGCCAGCGAAGCGGGCACAATCTTGATCTATGCGCCGGAAGGTTTGAACATCTATGGTGCCTTTGGCTATGTGCCGGGTGTCGGACAGAGCGACATAAAGGCCGTTTATTGCGGCGATGGTGTTTACGCCATCACGGTGCCGCAGGGTGAAGGCAGCATGTATTTGACGGTCGAAAACCCAACCATTGCTGATAAAACCATTCAGATAGAAAAACCTACTGCGGCACTGAGCATTCTTGGCGTGAGCACAAACACGCTTCCAAATACCGGGCAGGTGACACTTTCTCTATATGGCACGGGATTTACAGCGTCCTCACTTGTGGAGTTTCGGAGTAACGGCCAAACGATTCTACCTAATCGCATCACTTGCATTTCGCCAGTGGAATTGTCCGTAACGTTCGCCTTGGATAATGCGACAGCGGGCGACTATGATATTATAGTTAGCAACGGTTTCAGTCAGGTGACATTTGATAGGCCGATTCAAGTATTGCAGACCTCCGTGGGCCCAAAGCTCACGGTGACTCTCGAAGTGCCTTCGGGCATCCGCCCGGAGCGCTGGAGCATGCTTGTGGTCAATTACACCAATGAGGGTGACGCGGATGCCCACGCGCCAATTATCACCCTGTTTGGCGAGACGGAGGTGTTCTTGTCACCAGACAACGGAGTGGAAGAATTTGAGCATTCGATTCGTTTGTTTGGACTGGCCCAGGATGGCAACCCCTTGGTCATCGCGCCTGGAAAGAGTTATAGCATGCTTGTGCAGTTCAAAACCGCAAGCACGGGTTCGGCTGTGGTGATTAGCAATTTGGTATATAATCATGGGAAAGATATTATTGCGTGGAGTGGTCTCTTTAATCTTGCGTCAAGCGAACCGGAAAAACTCCAGCGACTCTATGACGCGTATGGCGCAGAGAACACAACCGGCTACTATGACGCCATTTTCGCGGATGTCCAAAAGTGCGCGGATATTGGCATTCGCCCAATTTGCGCGGAACATTTCTTCCGCATAAAATCCCTATGCCTCCCCGAGTCTGAATACGCCATTGTGAAAGGAACACTGCTGCACCGGGACACGGGAGCGCCGGTGCCGGATGTTGTAATTCATGCTTGCACGGCAGAACAGTCATCCAGCGTAGCCGTCTCCAAGACAGATGCCAATGGGCGATTTTTCTTTTATGGGATTGGAAAAGGAACGCTCGTGTGCGCGAGCAACACCTTGGATGTCGAGGCCATTATTCCCATTAACGATAACATCACAGAACATGTGGAAGTTGATCGCGCTCTCTTGTTCTGCCAAAAGGAAGAGATCGAAGAGGCTGAGACAAGACAGGACTTGAGCTCTCTGCATCTTGTTGGCATAGGAGGTATGCAATTGTGCGTAGGGTTAAATAATGGGCTTTTGTTCGCGGCTGATATGTCCAAACTGGCGCAATACACTTACTATAAGTCAGAAAAAACATACTCATCCGTTGTTGTCCCTGATTCACAGGATAATCCGAATGAAATAGTTGTCTTCCTGCTTGATGGTGGTGGCAAAAAGATATCGAAAGCCACTCTTCAAATAACCGCGCACGGGGATTTTCAGTGGGTAGATTATAAAGAGCATATTGAAAATTTTGATTATGATAAAATTGTGTTAATTTCTGATGAAATAGGAAACTACACCGGGGTTGCTCTTGATTTAGAAGCTGGTTCGGGTTCATCGTTGAGATATTACAAATTAAATAAAAATGAATTCATTGATATTCCGATTATATTAATGGATTCCACGTTTGCATCAACTTTTTCCATGCCTCCTATTAAGACAAATTTCACCATACCGTTTGCAGTTGGTGATATAAAAGTGTCAATCGAGATTACGGGTGATCAGGAAACCGAGGAAAAGTGTTGCGATTGGTTGCAGTCATCTGGGTTCAAGGGGACGGGGGCGTTGCAAATGAAATCATGGACAAAAATTGTTACTGGAGCCGCGATCAGCACTGGGGTGGATATTAGTGGAAAGTGGGATCGCAAATATACGTGCCAATTGAATGCGCAGGCAAATAAATGCAATCATGCACCTATAAGATTGCTCTCAGAAGAAAGAGCGCTTGGAGGTTTTGTTTGGGTAGACCTCACCAGGTCTGTTCCTTTGCCTCTAAATCTAGGAAAGCTTTCTGGAAAAATCCGGGCGAAAATTGGTTATAATAATAAATTATTAACTATAAATGGAAGTGAGACAACAAAACACGAGGCAAGTATGGAGTTTTCTTTGGTCGGTCAAGTCGCAGCTCAGGCGGCGCTTACGAATGCTCTCAAAGATGCGCTTGAACCCGAAGATGCTGCATATATAAAAGAATTTACGATAGGGATCACCGCCGCTAGCGCCAGAGCTGATGTTGGTGTTTACTATGATTCAACGAAAGGAATAAGAGGTATAAGAGAGGAGCTCTCATATAAGGTAGAAGTGACTAAAGTGTTTAAATGGGAAGGTATGCTAACTGAAGATTCCTCCACGCTACTTAAGCCTAAATTCACTTGGGATCCTGATATTCAGAAATATTTCGACTCCAAATCTAACAAGAGCTCGATGTCGATGAGCAAAGCCGTCAATTACCTACTGCCTGAAACGACGCTTTTGTCCGCGATGTCTCCGTTGGATGACATATCTGTAGACCTATCACACAATACTGTGTTTGCGCCAGGGCAACTACAGGACGGTTATCCGTTAAACAATGAATTCCCATGTTTAATTGGGACACAAGATGGAAACACACTAGCATGGATTCGGCAGGTCGTGTCTGACGGCTTGAGTATGGGGAAATTGCTAGTTGGCGACATTCGGAATGATCAAATTGAGGGTTTGCGGGAATTATCCCAAGGGGATGTCAATGTGACCGGCTTGTCCATGCTCGCCATCAATGATAGTGATCTTCTTGTTGTTTGGGCGCAGGCGGAGCCATTGCGGGATTCCGAGAACGCGTTCAGGCGATCAATCTCCCGTTTTGACACAAGATTATATTATGCAGTGCGCAGTTCGGGAGCTTGGTCTTCACCCAGAAGAGTTACCAATGCTGACGTCGTGGAGACCAGACCTAAGCTGGGATTCGATTCACTGAAAAACGTCCCTGTTGTTGTGTGGATGGGTATGAATGATTCTGGTGAGCATACAATTATGTCGGCGTCCTACAATGCCGATATATGGCAACCCCCCAATGCGGTTTTATCGACTATAAATAATATCGAGGCTATAGAAATTTCCTCTTGGCGTAAAAATGACACGCCCGCCCAGTTGCTGGTGTCTCTCTGGCAGGGGAGTGACAACCAGGTTGTGAGGAGTGGTGTATTAGGGGCATCTGGATGGGCAATGGACACATTCACCATTCCGGTGATGCCTGTTACTGCTTCCAGCGAAACCGAACAAGCCACAATTACTTCCTATGCATCTTTAGCAATGTCTCAAAATCCCATCTTTTCGATGGCTTCAGCCCCCTCCGATGGCTGCAAGGAGGATTGCCGTTGTGGATGCGGACTGGTTTATTTTTGCGGCTGTCCTGTGGCAACATGTCCATGCAAGGGAGAATGCAAGGGCGATGGTATAAGCTGCTGCGATTGTGTTGATAAAAATGGCATTCCTATTCATCGTTCAAATGACCCCAACGAAATGACAGGCCCAGCAGGAGCTGGAGAACAGCGCTATGTGATTCCCGGCGAATGGCTCGATTTTAAGGTGTATTTTGAAAACATGGCCACTGCTACGGCGGCTGCACAGGAGGTGCATGTCAACAATGCGCTCAGCCAGTATTTGGACTGGAGTTCGTTTGAATTTGCCGAGGTTTCGTTTGCCAACCAGATCGAGATGGGGCTGCGCGGTTTGAAGAGCGGACAGATCGAGGTCGCGCAAAAGGGCACCAGCACCAAGGTGCGCGTGGAGGCTTCGTATAATGAAAGCACCGGAAAGGTTTATTGGTATATGCGGTCGGTTGATCCTTCCACCGTCGACAAGTGGCCGCTTGATCCTTATGCGGGCTTCCTGTTGCCGAACGACGAAACGGGGCGCGGCGAGGGTTACGTGGCTTATCGCGCGAAGGTGAAGGCCGACGCGCCACATAATGCGCGTATCGACAGCAGCGCGGATATTATATTTGATTACAACGAGGTGATCGTCACCGATCCGGCTTGGTTCAATACCGTGTATGCCGAGGGGTTGACTGCTCCGGAAATCACCACGCCGCCATCCGACGCTACAAAGGCGCTTGGAGCTTCAGCGTCGTTTACCGTGGCCGCCACGGGTTATGAGCCGATGTCGTATCAGTGGTTTAAGGACGGTGTTGCGCTCGAAGGCCAAACATCTGCGACGCTCACGTTGTCGAGCGTGCTGGCTGACGACGCGGGCCTTTACACGGTCGCGGTGACAAACATCTTCAAGTCGGTCACGAGCGAGCCGGCTTCGTTGACTGTTTTGACTCCGCCCGAGATTGCTTGGGCACCCAACGCCGGCAGCCAGACCGTGCAGGATGGCGCGACGGCGACGTTTGTCGTGGAAGTGACCGCCGGCAGCGCGCCGTTCACCTATGCGTGGTTCAAGGACAATGTGCTTATCGCGAGCGCTACCGCCGCCTCCTATACCACGCCCGCCGCGCTGCTCTCCGACAATGGCGCGGTTTATAAGGTCGAGGTTTCCAATGCCGCCGACACCGCATCGCTGAATGCCACGCTCACCGTCGTTGCGAGTCCGAAGACTATTGCGGATCAATATAAATCGCAAATCGAGGATCCGGGCACGGCAACGGTCACGATTTCGGGCACGGTTGATTTTTCGCTGGTTGGCGGAATCACGATTCCGTCCGGCAAAACCATTGAGGGTGCGGATGCCTCCTCAACGATTATCGGCGGCGTCACCATTCCGGCGGGCGCGAGCGGCAATGTCATTATCGGCATCAACTTCACCGAGGGCACGCTGACAATCAACGGTGCGAGTGATGTGGAGGTCACGCATTGCACGTTCACCGACACGCCCGTCACCATTACGGACGGTGCGGACAATATTTCCTTCTCGTGGAATGAATTCACCGCGACGGGCGGCGGCAGCGGCTCGGCGATGACCATTTCCAACGCAGGCGCGGGCACAGGCATCCTCCTGCACAATAATCTGTGGGGTGACGGGCTGAAATCCGACATGCCGGGCGTGACCAATGCGCGCGTTTACATGTATAACAACTACTTCACCGCAACGGGCAACACCACCGCAACCGTTGCCGGAGCGGGCGCGCAAATCCTCTCGGTCAACAACATCTACGAAGGCACCCACAACCCGCTCACCACGCAGTCCACCGGGTTGCTGCACGCGTCGGGCAACAGCATGATTTCGACCACCGGCACGACCGAGCCGGGCAATGACGAGGTGTTTGTCCCCTCGTATTCGCACATCATCAACCCCGCCGACACCGTCACGAAAGCCTCAATCGCGGCGAATGCGGGCAACACTGCGGGTAAAAACTCCAGCACGCCCGCGCAAATGAGCGGCACCGCCGGCATCAGCGCAACCGTGACCGGCTCCGGCGCGAGCAAGACCAATGTCAGCGCCCATGTGCCCGCGATGGGAGGCTTTACTCTCGCATCAACTGCGACCGGCTTTGCGCCCGCTGCGCGGCAGTGGTATCTCGACAACTTTGCCATCGCCGGCGCGACTTCCGGCTCCTACGCCGTTATCAACGCAAACGCCGCCGCGCACGCCGGCACCTATGCCGTGGCATTGACGGCCGGCACGGGAGAAATCGTGACCTCCGGCGCGTTCACGGTGACGGTGGGCGCGCTCGCGCCGCCAGTCATCACGTCGAATCCCGTGTCGAAAACAATCAATGTCGGCGGCAGCGCGACTTTCACAGTTGTCGCCACCGGCGAGAGCTTGTCTTACCAATGGAGGAAAGGCGGATCGAGCATTGCCGGCGCCACCGGCGCCTCCCACGCAATCACCAACGCGCAGCAATCGCACGCGGGCAACTACAGCGTGCTCGTGATGAATCCGTCGGGCACAGTCACCAGCAGCGCCGCCACGCTAACGGTGACCACCACCAGCGGCACCGGCGGCAACAACGGCGGAAACAACAATTCCGGCGGCGGTGGAGGCGGCGGCGCGGTAAGCCTCTGGTGGCTGGCCGCGCTCGCAGCATTGGCGGTTGGGCGCCTCATCGGACGGAGGACTCCATAACAATACCCTCCGCCACTCCTTTTTCGCCGGGTGATTTTTGCTATGACTTTGCGGCGGTTTTTACGCCGCGAGTCTTCCGCTTGCTTTTTTGGAAACTTTTCCGCGCCAACTGATCGCAACGCCATTCGGTGGGCGGTGATACGAAAACCGTGAAAACATGCGGTGGCAGTAGGGCAAAAGCAGGTGTGTCGCAAAAAAATGAAAAATATTTTCAGGGGGAAAAGTGACCCCCAATATGTTAGGATAACATAAACATATTACTACCGTTTTTTAGTGCCAGGTTCATGCATCGTCAACATCAAAATACACTTTCGCGCATTGACAAAACGCCATTTTTATAAATGGTCCCGCTCCGTCAGCGGTTCTTTATACATTCTTCGTTAACTCAAAACCAACCAAGTCCCTCTATTATTTCCAAAGCATGAATTTTTCAAATTCATGCCATGACGCTCGGAGTAACCTCTCGATGCGCGTCATTGCAGGCTGAACCCCCTCGGGCCTGCTGAGACACCACATAATAACATCGCCACGTAATGCCGGGTCGGCACGCATGCGGATGAATATATATCCATAAACTGGATACGTTATTACATCTTCACGTGCGCTTAACCGTCACAAGGCAACGCTATGTCTCCATATATTTTTACACTTTAACGATACATAATTCGTTGAACTACAAGCGCGGACTGCAAACGCAAACAACCTAAACAAACCAACAACCATTAGAAAGTTAGAATAAATGACAGAAGCAAAACACACCACGCCAAAAACCATAACCACAAATCGAAAAGAAACAAACATGACAGAAGCCACACCCATGCATAAAAACACCGATGTCCATAACGGTGCGCCTGCGAGCTCATTGCTCATCAATAAAAATGGCTTGTTAGCAATTGATAAAATCCTCGAGTTCATCGCGGAAAGCAATTTCACACCCATAGAAAAGTCCATGGCGCGTGACTTTCTCTTGGCACCAAACATGATATCTAAAGCCCTCAAAAACTATGAGGATTGCGGCGTTTCGGGAGAGGATGAGCTTAAACTCCTTTCATTTTTTGTTATTACTTCCCGCAAGCTGGATCGCCCGCTCGCGCTCATAACGCAAGCGCCAGCAGGCACCGGTAAGTCGACCGTTCAGGATGTGACACTTCAATTCGTCCCCGATAATGAGCTCGTCAAGCTTACAACGGCGTCGGCGGAGTCGTTCTATTACATCGATGGCGGACTTGAACACAAAGTCCTTGCTTTCGAGGAGCTTGCCGGTGTCAACAAGGTTGCGCATCCGCTCCGGGTTCTACAATCCGCCGGCGTCCTCACGAAGGCGGTGACAATCACGAAAGGCAGTGACCGGCGCATGCGTGTTTATGAAGTGCACGGCCCGGTGACAATCATGGTCACGACCACTGCCGTTGATGTAGAGAGAGAGCTCCTCAGCAGATGTATGATCGTTCACACGGACGAGAGTTACGCGCACACGAAACGCATCATGGAGCTGCAGCGTCTGAACGGAACCATCGAGGGCCTTGAACGTGCCGAACGCAAAAAGCAGATTGTGCGAATCCAGCAATTGGTGCAGTCGATGCTCCTCCCGCTCAAGGTGATGAATCCATTCGCGAATGACATGACCTTCCCCGTGGAAGGCGCCAACGCACGACGCGACCACGACAAATACCTCACCCTCATTTACGCCATCGCGCTTTTGCATCAATTCCAGCGGCCGATAATGATGCACACAATCGCAAGGAAAACCATCCCTTATATAAACATTACTATCGACGACATTGAACAGGCAAATCACCTGATGGGGCATTTCTTCGGAAGGAGCGTGGGCGATCTCTCACCCGGACCGCAGGCACTCCTCACGAAGCTGGTTGGTATGCTCGAAACGAAATGCGCGGAGGAAGGGGTCTCCCAAGAATTCCGCCGCTTCACGCTCGACGAATATCGCGCCTTCACGCAGTCGGCGGCGTCGCAAAGTCGGAAGCACCTCAACACGCTTGTGGCCTCAGGCTATGTGGAAGAATTTCGCGGCAAAAACGGCACACCCTTTGAATATATTCTTTTATATAAGCCAACTTTGGATGCCAAAAAGCCCTTCGTGGCGGGTCTCGTGGATGTCGAAACCTTGCGCAAAAAATACGCTGCCTCCACGCCCGAATCTGCCAGTGTGACGGCGGCAAATGCAGCCTCGGTTAAAACCAAAGCAAATGGCGGAGAGGCCATGCCGCATCCGCATACGGACGACACCTCCACGCCCAAACCGACGAACACTGCGCCGGCCGCGCCGCACACCAACGGTAAGGCCGCCTCAAAAAGCGAATTGCAAACAACGCCAACCCCCAAAAGGCGCAGAAGCAAAAACATTAATGATAAGAGCCAGGCCGATTTCGGACTGTTTTTCGGCGACGCACCCGGTGGCCTTTTCGACCAAACCTGAGCCAAAGTGCGCCCGCAATGCCCCCGAAGCCTCGCGCTTCGGGGCATTTTTTTGTCCATTCAAAATTGCCCCGGAACCCGCCCGCCCTCAGTCAAGAATCGTCGGCAGGCCGAATGGAGCGGCGTGTTCGTCGAGCGCCTTGGTGCCGCGGAAATATTCGTGGGTTTTTTCAAACGACTCGAATGGCATGCGGCTGTTTAGCTCAATGAGCTTGTGGCCAAACGCGATGAAGGGCTCGGCGTCGCTTCGCAACGTGAGCGCCTCCAGCACCGTCAAATAATCGCTGCGGAAAGAAGTGGGGATGATCAGGCGCATTCGGCCCGCCGCCTCCAGCTCCGCATTCATGCCAAGGCGCGAGATGCGTCCGTTGCCATCGTTGAAGGGATGCACCTCCGCCATGAGAAACAGCACGTAAAGCGCCCTCGCGACCGGCGACGGCAACGCGCGTCCCAGCGTCCATCCGCGCGCGAGTGTTTCAACAACGAGCTCCGGCGCGACAAACACCCGCGAACCAAATTCGTTGTTTCGCGTTTTCAGGACACCCGGTTCGACCGACGCCCTGCCGGCCATCATGCGGGCATGGCGTCGTTTTATGAGGTCGATCAACTCGGACGGGCTTTCCGGCACCGCTGCGCTGATATTGGGATCGGTGGCAAGCCGATAGGTTTCGCGCACATCGTGAGCGTCCTCGGGACGCGCGCTTTGCAGGCGCCCGGCCGCCGCGCCGGCGTAAACAATTGATTGCGCTTCTTCGACGGTGAATTTTGTGCCCTCGATGAAGTTCGAGAAATACGCCTCCCAAAAGGCCCGGTTGTCGAACTCCGGGGCCGGGGGCGCCGGCAGCTCCTTGAATGCTTCCGCCGCGAGGCGCGCGTGAAGGTTGCGGAAAAGAATGTCCCGCTCGGGGTCGTAAGGTTTTCCGTGGGCGCGCGAACGCGAAAGGTCGCTTGTGAGCCGGTAGGCGGAACGCCGCCCCAGCAATGCGTCGGCCAGATTTTGAAATTCCCGCTGTTCATTTTGCCAGCCAAGCCGCTCCGCCAGTCCGGCTGTGCGCGTTCGCATCTGTTCAAGCCAGACCGTGCCGAAGATGCGAATCTGGCGGTCAATCCAGTGCTCAAGTTCGGATTTCGAGAGGATTTTTGGTTCATCCCCGGCGCGCGCGCGCGCAATCTGCATGTTCTCCAAAAGCGCGCGCGGCTGGCTTGCAGTGAATAGCTTTTCGCTGTCACCAAATACCACCGGAATGTCGTCGGGTTGCGCCGCCGGGCCTCGCCAAAGCCGGATTTCCAAACCGGGCAACTTGCGCACGGGAGCCACCGCGTCCGGCACGCTTATATGAAGTTTGCCCGCGGGTGACAGTTTGTTGTCGATTGCAGAGCGATGGCTGATCACCGCGCCCGGATAAAAATGCGCGATAATCTCCAGGCGGTGCCGCTGCACGATAGTTTCGACAGGCGAGGTCATGTCGTCCGTGTAAATCTTCGTGGCAATTTTTCGCAGTTTTCCGTATGCGACTGCACGGGCGATTTTACTGGAGCGGATTGGATTGGATGAGCCGAAAGTCAGGGACATAAATTTTCTATAGTTGGAGCATTGAAACAGACATGGCATGTCAAATTTCATATAAATAAAAGACAGATGTGCCAATTTTAACAACAATAAACTGCTGATCGAGAGGACATTTGTCCTGAAGGCGGAGGCAATAAATTTCGGAAATAGTCGTCGATATCATCGAAAAAGAAAAATTTAAGATGATTAGGAGTTAGGTGCGCAAACTTTCATTATATTTGAGCAATCATGACGTTCACCGCCACGTCTATGCTTCGGTGCACTCAACCTCAACAGGGTGCCAAGCGGCGAACAAGCCGGGCGGCATCCGCCCCGGAAACCGGTGCCGAAACGCCCCCCCCGAAACGGGAGGCGAAACCGAGGCCGACCTCGAGGATTCCGACCTGCGGACTGGTTCAGCTCCGTTCAGCTCACGTTTCTAAGCAGCAGCTTGCCTTTGCAAGGGAACTGGAAAAATCCTCATCGACCTGCACGCTATTCATGCCAGCTTCGGTGTAGCTTTGTCTTCGACAAAGCCGTAAAAGACGACAAGGTTTTTATGTTGGATTAACCTTTTTCAACGATGCAGGTATCAAAAGTTTGTTTGTAGCACACGGCGAGGAGGCGCGAACGGGGGCCGATCTTTAGGCTGTGTGTTTGGCGATTAACTGCTCTGTATTTTCGGCTTGGAGCAAAGTTACTTCAAATGCCTGCAATTTGGTTTCCGAAAGAATTTGTTCAAAGATGTCAGGTCGCATCATCAACGCACCACCCGATAGCCGGGGCGTTTCGTCTGCGAATCCATGGTCGCCCAAAGGGCGACATCTCCACCAGCGAAAAGCCACCGCCAGTTTTTCGTCAGCATCGAAAAGATCGAGCGGGCCAATCTCCGGGCGTCCGGATAGATTCAGTGTGTTGGCCAGATTAGGAGCCAGGCCGAGCAGTTCGTGAAACTGGAACGGAGTTCCAAACAATGAGTGACCGGCGACTGCACCTGAAAAACCACCCAAGGGGAAGAGCGGTCGAGCCTTACGCCTCCAATCCCAGTTGTTTGATTCACGGAGAGGCAACATTCTCTGCGGCAGTGGCTCGATTTTGTCATTAAGCATCACCCCGGCTGTCACGCGTGTGCTCAACTTGATTTCATCGAAGCTGGATTCCTTCGCGAAATACGTCTCGAAATATGCAATCCGCTTCCAACCGGAAAGTTCGCCGTCCGGCACAGATTGAACTGGATGCACGCCATTAGATATTGCCGCAGGAAGAGGCCACGACGGGCGAACGCGTCGGCTCCAGTAGTGACGGGCGGGAATCTCCGCATGTGGCAGTAGCAAAGGCAACACTTCGAGCCAGACACGGTCGTCCCACTCGCCCTTCAGCCATAAGTGCTCTTCAAGTCCCGTCAGAACCTCGTTCAAGCTGTCTGTAAAGAGTTCATTTTCCCATCCATGAAACATTGCCCAAGGATAGCTCCTTCTCGAAATAGACATGCGCGCCTCACGACGGTCTTGCATCCTGTCCTTATGCAACTCATCGGAACGCATTATAGTTTCGAACCGCCCCGCCACGAGCTCCGGAAATTCCGGCCAAAATTTGGCGACCCGCTGCACGACATCATGAACGTCAAGTGACATGATTGCTTTTATTTTATTTAATGGCAACGCGGTCGGCACTATCGGTTTCGTTCGCGCAGGTCTCCCGCTTACGGTGACCCTCGCGCGGGTTAAAAGCATCAACGCGAGTTGTTCGGTGCCGCAGCGTCCGGAGGCAATGAAGGCATTTAGCTCAGCGACGAGTGCCTGAGTGATGACGTAAGGTGTAGGCTCAAACTGCTCCAAGAGGTTTAGCAACCATAGTTGATGTGTGAAGCAAAGCGATGCCTTCAGTATCTCGCGGAAAGCAATGACGCATTTGGCAGGATCACGCTGCACTAGCCACGCCGCGGCACAGAGTGCTGTGGTTTTGCGGCGAAGTTCCGGATGGGAAATGCGAGCCAGAATAAGAAATAGCGCGGCATCGTCGGGTGTCCACGTTGGCACCGCAGTCGGCTCGAATGAGAGGAAGGGGCCTTGCGCAGCCTCATGCCCGGGCAGGCGGACCAATATGGATTCGCACGCTTCATCCCACATGGCAGTGGCAAGTGCGATATCGTCGTGGCGTCCGAGGAACCCGATGACGTGTTGCGTCACGCCCCACTCGCCATTGCGGTGCATCATTTCCTGCGCGAGGACGGTCAATGCAACGGGACGAGAATTTTTAAAAGCACGCATCAACAAATCTTCGTGGTTTTCGTCGCCAAACGACATCCACCCTCCGCCTCCGCGATGACCCGCAAATGCGAGCGTCAGCGCATGTGCAGCCAGTTCGGTCTTGCCAGCCGATTCCAGCGCCTTGCCAAGGCCCGTGAGCAAGTCGGCCCAAGTGCCGAATCGGTTCGAGCGGGCGATGAAGGTGAGGATTTCCTCAATCTCAGGGCGATGGCTGTCGGACCATCCGACCATCGGAACTTTACAATAGTCCAAGAGCGCCTCGTTGGAAACCTCACGCCCATGGAGAACTTTTTGGAAACGTTGAAGCAATGCCAGCGGAGTTTTGGGTGGCTGCCAACGGAGCTTTGGCGGGATCGAATCACTTGGCAGGGCTGGCGTGTTGTCCTTGTGCTTGGGGTGACTGATATCCGGATCGCCGACTGGAAGCACGAATCCGGATTTTTTGGCAAAGTGGAGGAGTGTGTCGTAGGCTTTTTGGGGGTGTTCCACGGGATCGCCATGCACAGTTGCAGCCATCAACTGAAACTCAAGGCCGGATGCTGCAGGGTTTTGGTTACGCAGTAAATCTATCCGGCCGAGGCGCCGTTTGACTTCTTCGACGTCGGATGGGCCTTCAACCAGCTGTTCCAATCGGCAGCGCCACCGCGTGTCCATCGTGCTGACGTTTTCGAGCCAGTGAACGAGGCCGTCTTCAAGCCGATAATCGTAACTCCCCCCGTCATCCGTCATTGAGCGCCCAAGCAGCCACGCCGCGGAGGACTCGTCCACCGCAAACAGCCTCTTGAACCACGTTCCAGCGGAATGCCTTGTTTCTCTCCCGTCCGTGTGAAGAATCACGGCATGAACCATGGGCAACAGCTTCGCAAGCCGTTCAAGCAACTGTGGCTTACCAGCACGCATAAGCCCCTCGATGCTGTTGAGTAGTTCGAAGATCGTGGTATCTTTGCGCATCCCATAGGCGCAAAGATGGAGGCATGCGGTTTTCCAATGCTCCAGCGCGGCCACACGATCGCCCATCGTAATTAGAAGCGAGGCGAGCGCCATTTCGGCGGACGCTATTTCGTGGTAGAGTCCGCCATCGTGTTGGTTTCGAATGAGCGGTTCGATCTCGCGTCGAATCGACGCATGGAGCTCCTTGCGCCTCGCAAACGGTGCGACCAGTTCAACCAGGGCGTATGCAGTAAGTGGACCAGATTTCGAACGTTGAAGCGATGTTGTCGTGCCCGAGGAAATTTTCTTTAGATGCGCAATAACGCAGCGCCATTGTTCGGAGGTCTGGAGGAGGTTGAGGGCGACTTCGAACGATTCGTGAATGGCGCCACGCCCGAAGTAAAGGTCGCAGGCGCGCGGTGAACCTTTGAATGGGTTGACATCCGTTGCCAATGCGCGGAACGCGTCAACGACTTCTTCGGCCGCATTCGCAGGCGAGTGGACGGCGCGGCGTTCGATCCGTGCGAGTTCGATGACGAATGCCAGCCAGTTCCGATACCAACCCGAACCTCGAGTTCGAATTTCCTCCGCATCGAGGAGCTTTGGCTGGACGTAGGCGGCGATCCGAACGCTGAGGACCCACTGCGGTAGCGCCTCGCCCTTGCCGATTCCCCGGCCTCCCACGCCGATCTCATATTTACCGAGGTCGTTCGTCCAATGCGTCAGGAGCTTTGGGTCAGCCCCGAGCCGTAGGGCTTCGATGGCGCGGTGGGCACTGGTGGTGCGGCGCGCGACGCGGGTGGCTGCAGCCTTGCGGTTCTGCGCATTCAACGTGCGCCGCGCGAATTCGAGGTCGAAGATTTCAGCGATGATTACATTGCATTTAGACTCTTTCGTTAGGTGCGGCAGGTCGTCGGCTCCCGCCACTTCTGCCCACCGGCGCGCGAGGCCAGCGACGTAGCCCGAATCAACGTCGTCGCCGGCTTTACCCAGGAATTCGACCAACCGAGCACGGAGGCGATCACCCTCGCCCGTGCGCGCACGGCCATGGAAGCGAGCCATCTCTGCTCGCATGTCCTGCTGTTCCTCGGAGGGGCGCGGTTTGCGGAGGTAAGCATGCCATGGTGGACTAACGCCGGCATCTGCGCAAAATGAGCAGAGCTTGAGGCCTTCCGAGACATCGAATGTCGGCGCACCGTCAAAGGATAGACGCTGCGCAAGGTTGTCGGCCCCGAAAATCGCGGCGTAGGTCGTGCCATATTCGTAAACATCGTTGAGATTATCGTTGCATGTTCCGAGCGCGCGAATGAGTTCACCGGCACGAACCAGTTTAGGGAAGTCTTTAACGTCCGATGCGACGCGGGAATACACGCCCAAGTTTGCCGCGATCGCATCAGTGGGATGGCCCTCCGCCACAGCTTTCACGACGAAGTCGCGGTCAATTCGATCGAATACCTCGCAAGCTCGTTCGGCGCGGACAAGATTTGGCAGCAAAAACCTGAACGCCCGCGAATCGCTCAAGAAGCCTTTGCCATCCAGCCAAGCAATTACGTCTTTTAGGCTCGGGGCAAGGCCGTTCGCCTTGGTGGCGGCCGTTTCGAAAAGGTGCCGTCTAAAGCTTTCATGGTAGATACGCAGCCCGCCTTGTCCGCGTGTCCGCTCAAGAATCGGTGCGAGTTGTGTGAGGAATTCCTCGATGCGGCCACGGAAAAGAGGGAAAATTTCCTGCAATTCCTCGGGCGTGATCCCAAAGTCGATCAGGCCCATGACCTCGCCCACCAACCGTCCGCCAGTATCCAAGCTGTCGAGCAAAAATTCGTAGTAAGTGGAGAGCTTGCCTTCATTTGCCGGAAGAACACGGAGAAGCGTCAATGGCTCCGCGCCAGGACTGGCCTCAAGCCGGCGTTCCAGCTCTCGGCAGAGGTAGGTGCAGTAAAGCGCATTCCCCTGTGAGCGCCGCGTTAATTCGGCAATGAGTGCGCTCCGATCGTCATCCCGACAACACTGTGCCTTTAATTTCTTGCCCAACGGAATCCGCCCGAGGAACGCTTCGACCTCTGGTTCTTCCCAATCCGGCACCGACAGGACTGTGCCCGAGCGGGCGAGTTGTGTGATGTGATCTCCAGGCTGAGAGCCGACAAGCACGCTGACATTCTCGGGAAGCTTCAGTGCCAACAAGTCTCGCGCGATCTGCGTATCCGCTGGGGCAAGCGTCCGCGCATCGCGAAGCACCCGGGCGATGTGATCAAGGCCGTCAACGATCACAACCAGCCGTGGCGCGGGATTCATCGCACCTGCGGCATCGAGCAACGCCTGCAACTCTTGCGGTCCAGCGGCGTATCGCGTCGGATTGCGTTCGCTCAGCTCCGGCACCGCATCGACGATCTCGGCGATTAGGTTGCCGTAAAAGGTATTCAAGGTGATCCGACTTTGCACGAGCGGATCGCCGGGCTCGAGGTAGCAATAGTGCGCAGCGACGATTACTTTTCGTGCTCGCAGTTTTTTCATGAGATCGGTCAATTCCCATGACTTGCCGGCACCAGGTTTTCCGGAGAGCACAGTGATCCCTCCTGCCTTAACTTTTTCGTTAAGTTTTCGCCGAAGTTCGGGCATCGAGACGAAGACGCCTGCATTGAACGGAAATTGCTGCGAGATCCGACCGTAGTCGGTAATCAATCCAAGCTCCGCTATGACCACATCCGGAGTCAAAGTCGAGCGAGCCAAGTCAGTTCCGCGGGTTTTGTAAGCAAGGAGGATGAGTTGCGCGGCAGCCTCGACCGGTCCTCGTTGCTGGTTTGGATAACGTCCGAAGCCAACGCGATCCCCCAGCACGTTTAGCAGCAATTGCTCCATCGGACCGGCGTGGTCTAGATCGAGCGACGCCCGTGGGCATTCTAATTCGATGATCAGGCGTTTGGCGAATGCCACAAAAGCGGCGCGCTTTGTGTTCTTCAGACACCTGAACTGGGGTTGCCCTCGCTTCGGCCAGATGACGTCAACATCAAGTTGAAAACAGGAACTCTGGCCTCCAAACGAACTTGGCGCGGTGGAATGTTTAAGAAGGCACCGGTCATCCTTTGCATTAGGAATGCGCCATGTGACGCAAACCCGATACTCCGTCGCGCGAACCTTTGCGGGATCAGATAGCCAGGACTTTATTAGTTGGTCGAGGCGAAGGTCGCAGGAATCGCTGGTAAGGAAAGACCGTTCAAATGCCTTCGGCGACTCGCTGTGTTTGAATTGTCGGCGAACTTTGGTTCCGTCATCCATTACGCTCAACAGATCGTCGAAACGGTCGTAGGCATGAAACTTCGCATCCACTGTTGTAGATTGCACTCGCTCCACCAAGCTGCGTGCCAGAAAATAAGCGGTAACGATGTCTTGGTAAAAATACCCTTTATGAGCTGCTGCGAGATTGGCCATGGTTTGCCAGACGGGGTGGAATTAGGAGGCGTTAAAAGGGTAGTCAAATAATCCCGGCAGCTTGCTCCGGCTTGGTTGGCTGAGCGTGCATGAGCGTTATTTGCATATTAGCGGGTGAGCGTTGGCGAAATTGTTCAAATGCCCATCGGAGCTGGCTTGCTCCGAGGATCTTTACCGAGTGTGAAAAATGTATGAGGGGATGCTTGGAGTGAGGAAAGTGCAAAACAGCGGATGTGCGTCGAAGAGGAGATGCCGAGGCGAAGGAACGGCTTCAAGTGGCGAGTGTTGTCGGTCGCGGGGAAACGAACATGTGCAGATTCGCCGCCGGAGCGATTTCCCGAGGGGCTTAAACATTTAAAAATCTAAAGTGGGCGCGAAAGTTTGCGCTGAAACCATCGGGCTGCTCGGAGGCACTGGCGTTTAGAATGTCAACGCAGGGGGGTGAGGCATTGGGTGATGCGAGATCGGGAGGCTTGGAGTAACAAGAACGGGATAATTGGTGGCTCAAAAAATTAGGAAAATAAACTGAAAGGAACCTTTTGGATTTTGCGGGAAGCTTTTCATACTTACATGGTCATGAACTCACACGCTCATGCGCACAGCACCACCACAACAACCGAAGGACAGGATTTCCAGTTCTTCCAATTGCAGATTCACCTTCTGCTTTCCAAATGCATCGGCCTCGGCCGGGTTCTCTTCGCAATTCAAAAATCCGGCTGCTACCGGCCATTCTACGATACCATCGAAGCATTTTGCCTCGGCGAGTATAAGTTTCAGGCCGTTCAAACGCGCAATTACCTGAAGGCTGGGGAGGTTGTGACAAACCTCCTTGACGAGCTTCACCACGCTCCCGTCCCTGATGCCGCCTTCATTAGCAAAGTCGAGATGTGGTCAAACGTGAAGGCCGCGTGCGAGCTTGCCGAGGTGGCTCAGAAAAAGCGGGCGATTGTGTTGAAGAAAGCCTTCGAGCTGTCTGGGCCTGCGGGGCCAACCGCACCCAAAATCAAGGACGCAATCGCCAAGGTCGTCCACGACACCGATGAGGCCAACGAGGACAAGCGCACTACCCAGCGCCACAAGAACATCCTTCAGCTCAACAGCGTAATATACTTTGCGAGGAAGAATCCTCATTGTGGGCGCGAGGTCGATAGCAGCGTGGAGGTGATCATGCGCAATATGATGGAACGAAAGTCGGTGAAGTTTACCCGCGCGAAAAACGCATATGAAGAAAACCGTGTCAACGCACCCGACAGCCCGCCGAGAAAAACATGGGCCGCTGACCGCAAAAAAGAGGCGGAGAAAAAGAAGGAGGTGATGAAAGCCAAGGCTCAAAAGAAGGCCGCCCGAAAGGCGGAGCGGTTGAAGTTGAAATCGTCGATCCCGGAGCCGCAACTCCATCAACCGTCTTCGGAGCAGGAGAATTTGAAATCACGCCAGAAGGGAGCGCCGGCAAATAGCTGACGAAGGCACAGTGTGCATCCCCGCCGAAGAGTGGCGAGCCATGAAGGCGGACCTAGCGGAGATAAAGGCGGTTCTGTCTGGGCTCGCGGCAAACGCGAATACCAATACAAAACCCCTCACGAACGTCATTCCAGATGACGCTCGCGAAGCTTTGTTCGCGCGCGAGGCCGGAAAGGCGCGTGGGTTTTTTTCGGTGAAGGAATTCGCCGCCGCCGTCGGCAGACACCCGCATTTCATTTCCGACCATTGCAAGGCGCGTTCAATCAAAACTGTGTTTGGGCGAAAGCCCTATCGCATCCCCTTCAGCGAATACGAGGCGTGGATGCGGAAAACTGACGAGAAGACCGGCCCGCGCAGCAAACTGCGGGCGTTATGAAGCATTGAAATCCTCTCGCAGCGCAACCTCACCCTGCCGCGCTTGCCAGCGACGGCGTTGTGAACCGGGGTATTTTTGAGGCACCTTTTTTGTTACTCGAAAGTCTGGGCTAATAAAGGTCGAAAAGGCGAAAGTCCGGCCATTAATTCGTTATAGAACATTCTAAAAATAAATAGATTAGCGAATCAGCAGACCCGGTGGCCAATAGTTAGTGCAATGGGGTGAGGAGATGGAGGGAGGAAGATCCGGTGTTGTGGTTTTGTTGGTTGGAAACAGGTGTATGAGGGTAGGATTGGAGCGGGGAAAGGACAATAAACACCAGTTGCGGGGACTCGTGCTGGACGCCCGAGTCACTCAACAGGCGATAGTATCGCTTGCCTCAAATGAGGTGATTTTTAGCATTAAAACTGCGGAATTCTTATTGAGACTGTCCCGCTCCTCCGCGACCACGATGCCGATTGGAGTTGGTGAAAGAAGTTGCGCAGGGTCTGGAATGGTCCGAATTTTTTGTCAAAAAAATCCGGCAAAACACAAACCAAACGCAAACCAGGAGACGCTCTCATAGGGAAATTGAAGGCTCCAATAGGGTCCACCACTTTTCCGGCCAAAGCCGCTCTTCATGGGGCGGCTTTTGTTTTTGACCGAATTGTTTGCGACGGTTTGGGGCAACTGTGATGCCGGATCGTTTGCGTGTGTTTTTTATCCCTTCCCAAACGTTTGCCCTTTCGTTTAGTTTTCCAGCTTTTCAAAACGCCCAAACCTCTCACCATCCACACCCGCACATTCATCAAACTTCTCATTCCCTCCCGCATTCATCCCATGGCCACACCTGAATTCTTCTACCAAGACACATTTCCGCTCGGCGCGGACGAAACCGAATACCGCCTCCTTTCCAAGGAAGGCATCTCGACCACCACGCTCGACGGCAGGGAGATCGTGAAAGTCGCGCCCGAGGCGCTCGCGTTTCTCGCCCAACAGGCCATGCACGACTGCTCGTTCATGCTCCGCCCGAAACACCTCGCGCAAGTCGCCGCCATCCTGCAAGACCCCGAGGCCTCGGCCAACGACCGCTACGTCGCGCTCACCATGCTCAAGAACGCCGAGATCGCCGCGCAGGGCATCCTCCCGTTCTGCCAGGACACCGGCACCGCCACCATCGTCGGCAAAAAGGGCGAGCAAGTCTGGACCGGCGCGGACGACGCCGAATTTTTGTCGAAGGGCGTTTACGAGTGCTACACCAAGGAAAACCTCCGCTACTCGCAGACCGCCGCGCTCAACATGTATGAGGAAGTCAACACCGGCACCAACCTCCCCGCGCAGATCGACCTCTACGCCACGCCCGGCTCCGAATACAAATTCCTCTTCGTCGCCAAGGGCGGCGGCTCCGCCAACAAGACCTACCTCTATCAGGAAACCAAGGCGCTCCTTAACCCGAAATCGCTCGAAAAATTCGTGACCGAGAAAATGAAATCGCTCGGCACCGCCGCCTGCCCGCCCTACCACCTCGCGTTCGTCATCGGCGGCACCAGCGCCGAGACCTGCCTCAAAACCGTCAAGCTCGCCTCGACCAAATACTACGACTCGCTCCCCACCACCGGCAACAAGCACGGCCGCGCCTTCCGCGACCTTGAGATGGAGGAAAAGATTCTCAAAATCGCGCAGCAATCCGGCATCGGAGCGCAATTCGGCGGCAAATATTTTGCGCTCGACGTGCGCGTCGTCCGCCTTCCCCGCCACGGCGCCTCGTGCCCCGTCGGCCTCGGCGTCTCCTGCTCCGCCGACCGCAATATCAAGGCCAAGATCAACAAGGACGGCATCTGGCTCGAAAAAATGGAAACCAACCCCGGTCGTTTCATCCCCGAAAGCGAGCGCGTTCTCAAGGACGACAACATCGTCAAAATCGACCTCAACCAGCCGATGGACGCCATCCGCGCCACGCTCTCGAAATATCCCGTCACCACGCGCGTCGCGCTCAACGGCACCATCATCGTCGGCCGCGACATCGCCCACGCCAAGCTCAAGGAACGCCTCGACTCCGGCCAGGGCCTGCCCGACTACATCAAAAAGCACCCCATCTACTACGCCGGCCCGGCCAAGACGCCGCAAGGTTACGCCTCCGGCAGCTTCGGCCCCACGACCGCGGGCCGCATGGACAGCTACGTTGACCTCTTCCAATCCAACGGCGGCTCGCTCGTGATGATCGCCAAGGGCAACCGCAGCCAGGCCGTTACCGACGCGTGCAAAAAACACGGCGGCTTCTACCTTGGCAGCATCGGCGGCCCCGCCGCGATCCTTGCGAAGGACAACATCAAAAAAGTCGAACTCCTCGAGTATCCCGAACTCGGCATGGAAGCCATTTGGAAAATCGAAGTGGAAGACTTCCCCGCGTTCATCCTGGTGGACGACAAGGGCAACGACTTCTTCGTAAGCGGCTGCGCCGCCTGCGGCACGCCGGAGAAAAAATAGTCCAGTTTAATTCGTTTTAACCAAGACAATGGGTGTCCTGCGCGAACCCATTGTTTTTTTGTTTTATAGTATAAAATAAAAACATGAATTTTAATGATTTACTGATAAAAAATAACATCGATCCCAGCCATGTCATCATGTTGCGGCATCGTCCATACGAGCCCGCACTCAACAAGGCTTTTCTTTGGATCGCCTCGGAGCGGCATGATTTATTCGACGCATATCAAGCGACGCAGCCCATTCCCTTGGAGAAGGCCATGGCGCGGCTGACGGGCTCCGGATATATAGCCTCTTTTATTGGTCACAAGCCGGGCCGGGCTTTGTTTGTAGGGATATACAAAATTGAATCATCGACGCCACTGTCGTATGCGCAATTTTGGAGTCGTGCGGAGTTTAAGGAGCTATCCGAAAGATTCGGAATGGCGGGATTTCAAAAAGATAAAAATCATCCGTCACTACTGTATTTTAACCTGAAACCCACCGGCATTCATGCCGACTGGAATGGCAAATTGACAATTGCCTGGACGCCGCCCGAGCGTTCGTGGTGGAGGCGGGCTCATAGAAACGACATGCGCATTGTGTCCATACTGGAGGAAAGCGCCTTGCTTAAACCCGTTCCAAAATGGCGCGAAATCAACCTGTCGTGGCAGGAATTGCAGGCATTGCCGCAGCAATGGCGGGTGGCACTGGCCCAGTGGCGCGGTGTATATTATATTTTCGATAAATCAGACGGCAAAGGTTACGTGGGCTCGGCTTATGGCGAATTTAATATATACGGGAGATGGCTTAATTATGCCAAAAGTGGACATGGGGGGAATAAGCTGTTGAAAAATCGCGATCCAAGAAATTTTCAATTTAGCATAGTTGAACGTGTTTCCCCCGACATGCCCCCGGATGAAATTATCTCATTGGAGCGCACTTGGAAAAAACGGCTGCACACGGAGGCTCCGAACGGGTTGAATGAAAATTAAACGAATGTATGTGAAATGGCGTTCAGCCTAAAGTTTTCCTGCGGTTCGTGCGGCTTCTCGATCAGCGGCTGGGATGAGGGCAATCCGTATGTCGAGCATCCGCCGGGCAAGCGCACCTATTGTTATCATCCGGCGAGGGAGGACATCATGCGCGAAGTGGCGAAGCAGGCGTTGGGAAGTTCCGCGACCGATGAAATGCTCGACGCATTTATCAACAAACATTCGGGAAACGCGCCCGCTCACCTTTGCCTTGATTGCGGACACACGACGCTGCTCGACCCCGGCAGGGACGGGATGGCGTGTGGTAAATGCAACTCGTCCAATCTGCGCGACACATTCAATCTGACCGGAGCGAAATGTCCCAGGTGCGGCGGAACATTTTCCGAGGGCGCATTTGATGCGGTTTCATAGGACAATGACGAATTACAAAGGCAACGACTTCTTCGTGAACGGCTGTGCCCATGCGAGTCCAAAAAAATCAGCATCGATACCCTCGATGCTTTTTTAGGGCCGAATTAATTCAGCGCGGGCGTTTTGCCCTGCCACCTTTCGCGCTCCACTCCGCCGTCACGATCGACGTGAACCCTCCGCGCGCCTTCCATCGTGAAACGACCGTGAGCGAGCGCGGTTTCATCGCGCGCCCGAGGTCGTCGCAAATCGTGTTGGTCACCGCCTCGAAAAAACTGCCCTCGTTGCGAAACGCGTGGAAATACAGCTTCAGCGATTTCAACTCCACGCACACCTTGTCCGGCACGTAGCGCACCGTGATGTCGGCGAAATCCGGATGTCCCGTCATCGGACACAACGAGGTAAACTCATGATGCGTGTGCTCGATCACATAATCGCGCACGGGCGCGGGATTGGGAAACGTCTCAAGAATCTTCGGATCAACCATGACGCAAAACCTACCAATCGCCGTCGAGCCGTGTCCACTCGCAACCGCGCGCAAATCGCATCCGGCCCCGAAAAAGGGGGCGCTCACATGAACCACGCCTCGGGCAGTTCCAGCTTCCGGCGTTTTGCGCCGCGATCCCTCGGATCATACAGGCCGAACACCGCGCGTCCCGAGGACTCCAGCGCGCGCAGATATTTTATTTTTCCGGGCGTGTGCGATGCGTATGAATAAACGCCGTCGTCCATCGCATCATCAACGCGTTCGCACTCGGCGCGATAACGCAGCTGCTTGTTGATTTCCACATTTGTGGAAACGATTTTGCGCACGCGGAACTCACCCACCATGCCGTTTTTTAACATCCACTGCCGCCGCAAGGGCGCGTGGATTGCAACAACCACCACGATCGCGCCGACGAGTGGAAAAATCAGGACAAACAAGGTGGCCGCCGAACCCATGCTCAATCGGGAATCCTGAATGCGCGCGGTGGATGGATTTCCCCCAATGTATAATACGTCCACCTTGTCGCCTTTGTTCCATGTCCGCCCGGTTGTGTAGCACACGCCTTGAACGACCTCGCCGCTTTCACTTGGCGTGAACTCAAAGGCATAACGATAAACCGGTGTTTCATTTATCGACATATTGCTCTTTTCAGCCTCCGAGACGCGTCCGGTCGTTACCAAGTGGCTTCTGTCAAGCTGCCAGTCCCGGTGCAGGTTGTATGGGAAAAAGATCCATGTGAAAACTCCGCCCAGAACTAGAAAAAACAGGCCGAATAAAAAAACTCCGGCCGCTTGGGTTTTTATTCCCGCCGCGCGTTTTATC
The DNA here is from genome assembly GCF_029504805.1 of Ereboglobus sp. PH5-5. Classification (NCBI taxonomy): domain Bacteria; kingdom Pseudomonadati; phylum Verrucomicrobiota; class Opitutia; order Opitutales; family Opitutaceae; genus Ereboglobus; species Ereboglobus sp. PH5-5. The sequence goes on from NZ_JAQFIT010000012.1 coordinate 27,594, forward strand.
ACAGGCGGGATTTCCCGTCTCGGCACAGGCGCGAGCAGGAACGCCGCCAGCGCCTCCCCGGCCTCGCGCGTCAAGCTCGGCATCGCATGCCCCGGCTGGCTGCCGGAAGCATCGCGCGCGCGGTCGCCAAAGCTGCCATTTTTATCCATGCCACAAGGCATTCCTCCCCGCCCTCATCGCGTCAACCAACAAAGCGCCGCGCGTTGCCGCAAATCGCGTCCCACTCAGAAAAACATTTCCCTGTCCGCGCCCATGCCTCAGCGTCTGGGTTTCGCACGCCATGGATTCCCCGTTCGACTCCGAAGAAACCGACTCGCCCTTCAGCCCGCCGCCGCAACCAGCGCGGCCGGTTCGCCTTTCCGCGTCCGCCTCCTCCGCCATTCCCCAATCCGCCGTCCCCTCCATCGACTTTCGCGCCTCGCTCAACGACGAGCAATACGCCGCCGTCACCGCCGAGCCCGGCCCGCTCCTCGTCCTCGCCGGCGCGGGCTCCGGCAAGACGCGCACGCTCACCTATCGCGTCGCCTACCTGCTCTCCAAGGGCGTGCGCCCGGGCGAGATTCTCCTGCTCACCTTCACCAACAAGGCCGCCAAGGAAATGCTCCACCGCGTCAACGACCTCACCGGCGTCGAGCCCAGCCGCTTTTGGGGCGGCACATTTCACTCCATCGGCCACCGCGCCTTGCGCATGTTTGGCGAGGACATCGGCCTGCCGAAAAACTTCACCATCCTCGACGCCGACGAAGCCGAGTCGCTTCTCAAGCAAACCGTCGATGCCGAGAGCAAGGGCTTCTTCAAGGACAAGACCAACCCGAAGCCCGGTCCGCTCTTCAACGTCATTTCCCTCTCGCGCAACACCCAGCTTCCGATTGGCGACACGATCGAAAAATACTTTCCCCAATACAAGGATATCGCCTACCTCATCCCGCCTTTTGCCGTCGCCTATGAAAAAAAGAAGCGCGAGCAAAACGTCTGCGACTACGACGACCTCCTTGAATACTGGCTGCGGCTCCTTCAAAAATCACCCTCCGTCACCCAGTATTTTTCCGAGCGATTCCGGCACATTCTCGTCGACGAATACCAGGACACCAACACCGTGCAGGCGCAGATCGTCGACTGCATTGCCACGCATCATCGCGTGATGGCCGTGGGCGACGACGCGCAGTGCATCTACTCGTGGCGCGGCGCGGATTTCGAAAACATCGCGACATTTATGGACCGGCATCCCGGCACCGCCATCCACCGCATCGAAACCAACTACCGCTCCACGCCCGAAATCCTCAATTTTGCCAATCGAATACTCGACGCCCAGCCTCACCGGCGGGCCGAGCTTGCAAAGGAGCTTCGCGCCGCCCGCGGTCACGGCATGCGCCCCCAAGTCGTCCAGACAATGGACGACCGCGAACAAGCCGATTTTGTCATTCGCCGCATCCGCTGCCTTGTTGACGAGGACGGCGTCTCCCCCTCGGAAATCGCCGTGCTCTACCGCTCGCACTTCGTGGCGATGGAAATGCAGCTCGCCCTTTCCCGCGCCGGCATGCCCTACCACATCACCAGCGGCGTGAAGTTTTTCGAGCGCCAGCACATCAAGGACATCGTCGCCTTCGTCCGCTTCGTCTACAACCCCGCCGACGAACTTGCATGGCAGCGCATCGCCTGCCTCCTCCCAAAAGTCGGCGAAAAAAGCGCGCAAAAAATTCACGCTGTCGCGCGCGAACACGCCGCGCTCATGCGGCAGGACTTAATCGCCGTCCTCGAAACCGACGACGTGAAAACCAAGGTGCCCAAGGGCGCGCTCGACGACTGGCCGAGCTTCTGCGCCTCGCTCTCCGAAGTCGCCGAAACCATGCGCACCGCGCCGCCCGCCAAGGCGTTCGACATGGCGGTCAACGGTTGGTATGGCGATTATCTCCGCGGCGCCTTTGCCGATTACATTGACCGCCTTGAGGAGTTGAAGGCGCTGGTCGGTTTCGCCTCGCGCTATGAAACGATGCAGGACCTCCTCGCGCAAATCGTGCTCCTCAACGGCGAGACAAGCGACCGTCAGGTCGATCCCGACGCCGAGGCGATCAAGCTCACCACCGTGCACCAAGCGAAAGGCTTGGAATACGATGTCGTGTTTGTGATTGGCGTTGCCGACGGCTATTTCCCCGGACGCCGTGCGATTGAGGACGGCGATGTCGAGGAAGAGCGCCGCCTCTTCTACGTCGCCTCCACGCGCGCGAAAAACGAATTGTATTTATGTTATCCGAAAGTCGCGACCCGCGCCGGCCCCGGCGGCATGCTCCTCGAACCCAGCCGCTTCCTAAAAGAAATCGACCCCGGCCTCTACGACATCCTCAAGCCGCCCCGGCGGAGTTATTGGTAGGCGGAGGAATGAGTTGAAGGGCTGGGGAAAGTGCGTGAAATGGTGGAGGAAAATGAGAAGTTGAGACAAACAGTTCACCCCAAAGGCATACAAAAAGGGATCACATCTTATTTTTTGCAGGGGCAAAAAAACACGCTTGCGCCCGCAAGACGGCGCGCTGCGCCGCACAAACCTCCAAACCTGCGGGCAAGATGCCCGCGCTCCCGGGCGAATGCGTGGTTCGATCAAAATGTTCATCGGGTGGTTGACCGCTGGTAATAAATTGGCTGCTTAAAGCATACTGTTGGAGGGAATAAGCAGTCAATCGAGCCATGACTCTGCGCAAAGCCGTATTCGAATGGCTCGAAAAAAGCACCCCAAGCTTTCACTGTGGCAAAAGTAGATTTTTCACTCATTCACCGCCACCAGCGTTGGTTTTCGTTTTCTTTGCGGCGTTGGGTGGCGTCCTCGGATTCGGTGAAGAGGATCGGGGCGTCGGGGCGGGAGTCGTTGCGGATTACGGGGCGCGTGGGGCGGTCGATCATTCGGTAATAATAGGTGCCATCATCGTCGTTGCCTCCGATGCGGAAGACTTCGACCGCGACTGAGTATTTGTTGTCGGCCGGGTTCCAGAAAACGACCTGCGTGGTGTTGTATTCCCACATGGCGTTGACCGACCATTGACGGAAAATCGCGTCCATTACCAGAAGGCTCATGTATCGGGCGTTTTCGGGCGGGGCAGGGGTGTCGGATGGTTTTGGAGCGTCGCTGCCGGAGGCGGTGGCGGCTGGTGCGGGAGACTGCTGGTCGGTTGCGGCGGTGTCGGTTGGTTGCGCGGTGCCGGAGCTCTGTGTTTCTGAAGGGGCGGATGGTTGCTCTTTTTCGGGACGGTTCAGGTAATCGCTGACTGTGTAGAAGGTGAGCGCGCCGAGAATAAAACCGACCATGATCCACGAGGGAATTTTCGAGGCCTTTTCTCGCGGCGAGCGCAGGTCTTCTTCGGTGTTGTTGTCGGCGGACATATAAAAGGAGTCAGGAGTCAGGATACAGGAGTCAGGAGCTGGAGAATGATGAAAAGTAGCGGGTGGTGAGTAGGCGAAGTGCGGGGATTGTTGGTTTGCTATGTTTACTTCTGGCACTCTGGCTTCTGCCTCTCATTTTTCATTCTGCATGATTCGTTAGCGCGAAGCGCTCACCAAAACGGCGACGGCCATGGCGACGGTGTTGGTGTGCGAGAGGGTGATGAGGACATGCGTCGCGCCGACGCGGGCAAGGAGGTCGCGGGCTTTTTCGTCGAGCTGCACGAGCGGTTCCTGGCGCGTGCCGTGATAGACGGAGACGGAGTGCCAGCCGATTTCGGCACCGATGCCGGTGGTGAAGGCCTTGGCGACGGCTTCCTTGGCGGCGAAGCGCGCGGCGAGGTGCTGGTGCGGATCGCCCATGCCCATGCAGTAGGCGATTTCGCCCGGCGTGTAAACGCGCTCGAGAAAACGGTCGCCCTGTCGCTCGTGCACGGCGCGGATGCGCTCGATGTCGATCACGTCGGCGCCGAGTCCCACGAGCACTCCGCCTTGCGGCATGTCGGGGAAGGGGATGTGCGGGCCGGGTTGCGGGCGTTCGCGAAGGGCGTTGAGGTCAGTGTCCATGGAAATTTTTTTAAGCCAATGGCCGCAAAGAGGCACTCTACGAGTCTGCGAGTGGCCTGACAAAAGCGCAAAAAAATGTCAGCGAAACAGGAGGCTTTTCTTTGCGCATTTTTGATGCCTTTTTGTGGCTATTATTTCTCAGCGGTTCATTCGGGTTTTCATTTCGCGGACGGCCTCGTCGATTCCGGTGACGAGCGCGCGGCTGATGATGCTGTGGCCGATGTTGAGCTCGTGCAGGTGCGGGAGGTCGCGGATTTGTTCGATGTTGACGTAGTTGATGCCGTGGCCGGCGTTGACGCGGATGCCGCAGTTGTGCGCAAGCGCGGCGCCGGTGGCGAGGCGCTTGTATTCGGTGTCGCGGGCGGTGTCGTCAAAATAGGCGTTGGCGTAGGCGCCCGTGTGCAGCTCGACAAAGGGCGCGCCGAGTTTGGCGGCGAGTTCGATTTGCGCGGCGTCGGGATCGATAAAGAGGCTCGTCTTGATGCCGGCGGCGGTCATCGCGTCGATGGTGGCTTTTACGCGGTCACGGTTGCCGGCGACATCGAGGCCGCCCTCGGTGGTGACTTCCTCGCGGTTTTCGGGAACGAGGCAGACGTATTCGGGTTTTAGTTTGAGCGCGAACTCGGTCATGGCGGGCGTGCAGGCCATTTCGAGGTTGAGGCGCGTGGCGATGGTTTCGCGGAGCCGCCACACGTCGCGTTCCTGAATGTGGCGGCGATCTTCGCGGAGGTGGACGGTGATGCCGTCGGCGCCGGCGCGCTCCGCGAGAACGGCGAGCGTGACGGGATCGGGCTCGACGTTTCGGCCGACGGTGGACGCGGCTTGTTTGTAACGGGCCTGGCGGAGCGTGGCGCAATGGTCGATGTTGACACCAAGGAGAATCATGCGGGCGAGCGTGGCAGCATTGGGGCTGGCAGGAAAACACTAAAGTGCGTTTGTCCGATGGCGCGCCGTCGTCTTGCTTCCATTTTTTCCTTTCTGAACGGCGGCGTTTGCATAAGCAAGTGGGCGCATGTCCACACCAGATGAGAGCCAGCCCGTCGTTCCCGCAGCCGCATCGCCCGCGTCCGGGGCGTCCGCCAAACCCGCGCCGAAAAAGGAAAACATGCTGCTCAACCTCATCTGCAACATCGCGCTTCCGACGCTGATATTGATGAAGTTCAGCTCGGACAAATGGCTCGGCCCTCTGTGGGGGCTGCTCGTGGCGCTGGCGTTTCCGGTTTGCTACGGCGCGTGGGACATGGCGACGCGCAAGCATGCCAACATGATTTCGATCGTGGGATTTTGCGGCGTGCTGCTCGGCGGCGGACTCGGGTTGCTGAAGGTGAGCGGCTTCTGGTTTGCCGTGAAGGAGGCGCTCGTGCCGTCGATCATCGGCATCGCGGTGCTCGTCTCGGCGCGCTTGAAAAAACCGCTTGTGCGCGCGCTCATCTACAACGACCAGATCATCGACACGGCGCGCGTGAAGGCGGCGCTTGAGGAGCGCGGCACGCACGGCGCCTTCGAAAAATTGCTCGCGGGCGCGAACAAGTGGCTCGCGCTGACGTTTTTCGTGAGCGCGGTGCTGAATTTTTTTCTCGCCCGCCGACTGATCACGGCGACACCGCGCACGGAGGAATTTAACTCGCAACTCGGCCAGATGCAGCTCTGGAGCTGGCCTGTGATCGTGCTCCCGAGCATGGTCATGCTGATGGTGATTTTGTGGAAACTGCTCGGCGGCCTGCAACGACTCACCGGCCTGGAGCAGGACGCGATTTTCCGCGGCGGGGAGAAGGACGGGCAGGGAAAATAATTTCGACCGGGGAGAACGCCGGCAATCACGAGGGCGCCTAATCGCGCTTGCGCCCTCACTCTCCGCCGCGAAACAAGCCTGCCATCTTGCGCAGGCGCGCGCGGTTTGTGCCGCTGCGGTGCGCGCGGATTTTTGGCAGCGACCAGTTGAAACGCACCGCGATCACGCGCAGCGCCACGATGAACACGATGCACGCCACCGCCTGCCAGTGCCACGTGAGCCGGTCGGACGCCAGCGCGCGCAGAAGGAAATAAAACGCGCCGCCCGCGATCGACACCGACGCGTAGAGTTCCTTTTGAAACAGCATCGGTCGCTCGCCCGAAAGCACGTCGCGGATCACGCCGCCGCCCGCGCCCGTGATCGTGCCGAGCAGCACGCACACGAGCGGCGAAAGCCCGTGGTCGATTCCCTTTTGCATGCCCACGAGCGTGAACACGCCCAGCCCCGCGCCGTCGAAAACGATGTTCCACCAGCCGAGCTTGTGGATGTATCCAAGAAACAATGACGACACGATGATCGCCGCCAGCACCGTGATGATCGTCGCGTGGTCGGACATCCACGAAACCGGCCCGACGCCCAGCATCATGTCGCGCAGCGTGCCGCCTCCGATCGCTGTCGCGAAGCCGAGCACCGCGATGCCGAACAAGTCATAGTCCTTGCTGATGGCGACCGACACGCCCGACACCGCAAACATGAACGTGCCAATGATATTGAGAACGACAAAAAACAGATGGTCCATTTGCGAGAAAATCGGCGACGCTGTCCGATGGACCGCGTCTGTGCAAGCGCGCTTGAATCCAATATTTCAAACTACCCCAACAATGGCCGGTTGTCACAAAAAGCGCACCGACTCCGCTATCACGAACAGTCATAAATTTGATGCCCATAGGGTTTCATTCATTGAGTTGTTGATGTTTGATTGGTGGGACGGCCTCCGTATCGGCTGGTTTGGAAACGAACGCCGTTTGTTATTTGCGGACCGGACAAAGCCGGTTCCAGCAGCGCCCGCAGTTCTCCAGCGTGTTCACAGGTGTGATAAAAAACGTGACCGCTGTGATGGTTTTCAAGGGAGGGGCGCGCTCGCCGAGCGCGCCGAGAATTGCGAGGGACGGACGCGGCGGTTGCGGACTGTCGCTATCGCTCGAAACGGCGAAACCAAACTCCCCACAGTTCCTGTAACACTTTTGAGCACACCCAATATTCACTTAGCTTTGAGATTTTTCTTTACTAAATTAGTAAATTACTAAATTAGTAACGAGCTAATTTATGGAACCACTAAAAATACCAACCACCCTCAAGCACAAACCTGTCGTCATTGCCGAGGATTATGCAAATGTCGACGGTCGATCTGCTTATGATACGGACACGCACGGACTATCGCTTGGCCTCGCCCAATGGAATGACCGCGGCAAAGTCGATATCTCTGCGAAGGTTTGGCGGCACACCGGCGAAAAGTGGTCGCGCCAGTCCGAGGAGCTTCCCCTTCATCGGGTGCTTGATCTCGCGATTTTTGTGTGCCGCGCAAAGCAACATTTTAAGGACGCCTACCGGTTTCCGAAACTTTACGACGAGCAAAATCCCGTCATCGACCGCGTGGGGCTTCAAGGCGATGCCATGACGCTGAAAATCTGCACCGACAACGAAAACCTCGACGAAGACATTCACCTGTTCCACCAGGCGCTGAGCAATGACGACGAACTTTTGGGCGAACGCCTAAAGGCGCTGGCGGGCATCCTGCGCGAAATGGGCTACTGAAATCTTTGCGAAAAGCCGCGGGCGTTTGTCGTGATTTTGCCGTGTCTGCAAACCGGCGCATCATTTCTTCTGTTGAAAACCCCGGTGTTTGCCGAAAAATCAGCGGCATGAAATCCCATCGCAAGGAACTCTGGTTTGAAGTCCCTCAACGCCGCGGGCTCGTCAACATCACGCCGCAAGTCGAGGCGGCACTTAAGGAAAGCGGCATTCGCGAGGGCTTGTGCCTTGTGAACGCCATGCACATCACCGCGAGCGTGTTCATCAACGATGACGAATCCGGTTTGCACGCCGACTACGAGCGATGGCTCGAAAAACTCGCGCCGGAAAAACCCCACTCACAATACGCCCACAACGGCGCCGAGGACAACGCCGACGCGCACCTCAAGCGCACAATCATGGGTCGCGAAGTCGTCGTCGCCGTGACCAATGGCCGCCTCGATTTCGGCCCGTGGGAACAGATTTTCTACTACGAACTCGACGGCCTGCGCCGCAAGCGCGCGTTGATAAAAATCATCGGCGAGTGATTCCGAGAAACGGCATGGCCGTTTTGGGGTAGGGCGAACCCTCCGGGTGAGCCGTGGATGTTAGGGCTTGCCCGGAGGGTTCGCCCCTACTGCCGTTTCATTTCGCGCGCGCCCGTGTTTTTGCGATCGAAAAACCGGGCACAAAAAAGCAGGCCCCGAAACCTTGGCGGCTTGCGGGGGCCTGCGTAAATTTGAAAACAAGAGCGTCGCCGGGCAAGCCGGCGCAAAACGCGCGCGAGGCGGTTTTATTTGGCTTGCGCGTATTTTGCGGCGTGGGACTTGGCGCGGGCCGCGGCGTTCTTGTGGACGACACCGGACTTAGTGGCCTTGTCCATCGCGGAGGCGTAGGCGCTTGCGGCGGACTTGGCCGCGGCGGCGTCGCCCGACTTGGCGGCGGCTTTGAACTTCTTGTGGAGAGTCTTCAGACGGGTCTTGACGACTTTGTTGCGCGCGGTGAAACGCACGGTTTTGCGGGCTGCCTTGATGGCGGATTTAGTGTTGGCCATGACTTATGAATAAAATGTGTAAGTCGCGTAGAAACCCAAACACGGGCGGGCGAGTCAAGGTTTTCTTTGCCGTGCCCAATGCGGGACGCCTTTCGCCATTCTCCAATGGCGGAAATTAACAAGCAGTTTTTCGCATGGTGTTTTTCGATTCTTTTGAAGTTTGCGCGCCAATGTATTCGACTTGCAAAAGCCAGCTTCGACTTGAGGTGTGGCATGTGTTCTGCTCGCATTGCGTCATGAAAGTCGCATTTGTTAGCGGAACCAGCATTGTGAACTCCGATCTTTTTTCGGAATGGGAGGAGCGTTCGGCCACGACAAAATACGGCACGGTTGGTTACAAGGCGCGCGGCGAGCATGTGATTCTGAACCGTCACGGCACCGGTGTTCCAAAGCCGCCGCATGCGATCAACTACCGCGCAAACATTCGCGCGCTGGCCGATCTCGGTTTCACGGATGTGGTGTCGTTGAACTCGGTCGGCTCGTTGCGGCTGAACCTGACTCCGGGCACGATTGTTTCGTGCGGCGACTATGTTTGTTTGCAGGACGGGCCGCGGACATTTTTTGACGACGAGTTGAGGGGCGGCTCGGCGGGCATCGACAACAACCTGATTCCGATGCTCGTGGAAAAACTCGCGCCCGAGTTCGAGATTCAGACGGGGAAGGTTTATGTGCAGATGCGCGGGCCGCGCTTCGAGACGAAGGCGGAAATCCAGATTCTCAAAAACTGGGGCGACGTGGTCGGCATGACGGCGGCGCACGAGGCGGATCTGTGCAGCGAGATCGGGCTGCGTTACAACTCGCTCGCGATCATCGACAATTACGCCAACGGGCTGGCGGGCGAGGAAATCGACTTCATTAAATTCAAGGACCTGGTGCGCGACAACCAGATCAAGGTGAACCGTCTCTTCGCGCGCCTTCTGGAGGTCTTTGCCTGATCCCATGCGGAACTCGCCGTTCAAATGGTTGATCCTGCTCGCGGTCACACTGATTTGGTGTGGGGTGAATTATTTTGGCCTGCTCGAATTCATCGAGGAGGAGACGGTTGACTGGCGGTTTCAATATCGGGGCGAGCTGCCGGGGCAGGGGAAGATTTTTTACCTGGATGTCGACGCAAAATCCATCGCCGACATCGGCAACCTGGCGTGGGATCGCGCGTATTATGTGGACGTGTGCGAGGCGGCGTTGAAGGAGGGCGGGGCGAGCGCGATTGGCATCGACTATGTGTTTTCGGACCGGGGCATGCCGGAAATCGCGGACAGGGAGCGTTTCCAAAAGGGCACATTGCGCATGGCGGGTTTGTTGTTTTCGGAGCCGCCGCCGCCCGTCGTGCTCGCGGCGGGTTACGCGTCGTCGCATGATCGCGACATCAACGGCCTGCCGATCGTGCGCGAGATGCCGCGCGTGCTTGATTCCTCGTCAAAGGCGCAGCCTCCGGAGCTGCCCCAAATTCGCGTGCGCAACCGCATTTACACCCCGCCGCATGTGGGGTTGATCGACACGATTGACGGCGCGATGAACCGGGTGCCGCTTTTCGCGCCCGACGAGCACAGGACGTGGTATCACATGAGCGTGGAGCTCGCGCGCCTGGCGTGGAAGCTTCCGCAGAAGGGCGTGCGCGTGCATGCGAACCGGCTGGAGTTTGTGCGCGCCGACGGCGTGGTGCTGGCCTCGGTGCCGTTGCTCGACGGGCAGGATGTGGAGGTGAACTGGTCGACGCGCTGGGATTCGCCGCAGAACGCGCGCGCGAGCTTCTCCGACGCGCTTGCGGCCGCGGGCATGTTGAAATCGGAGAAGGCCGAGGAGCGCGAGGCGGCGATGAAGCTTTTCGAGCGGATGCGCGACTCGATCGTGCTGATCGGCCCGGTCGATCCGCTGCTGCAGGATCGCGCGCCGACGCGCCTCGACGCGCTGCCGGTGCCGCGCGTGGGCTTGATCGGCACGCTGATCCGCCAGTTTCAATCGGGCGCTTACGTGCGCCGCGTTCCGGCGTGGGCGCAGTGGATGCTGATCATCGGCCTGACCGCGGGCGTGTGCGGGCTGCAACTGGCGAACCTCCGCGGGCGCTGGGGCGTGGCCGCGAAGGCCGGGGCGGCGGCGCTCGTGGTGGCGTATGTGTGGTGCGTGTTTTTTGTTTTTCTGCGTTACAATTTGATCCTGCCGCTCGTGATCCCGCTGTTCTCGGCGTTCACGACGAGCTTTGCGCTGACGGCGCTGCTGCTGGTGGTCGCGGAACGGATGCGCAGCAGGATCACGAGTTTCTTCGGCACGTATGTGTCCCCCGCGCTTGTGCAACGCATGATCGAGTCGGGCGATGAACCGCAACTCGGCGGCGTCGAGGTGCCGATCACGGCGTATTTCAGCGATATTCAAAACTTCACAATGGTGGCCGAGTCGCTTTCGCCGACACGGCTCGTCGAGTTCATGAACGACTATCTTTCCTCGGCGACGGATGTGATCACCGATCAGGAGGGCACGCTCGACAAATACATGGGCGACGCCGTGGTGGCGATGTTCGGCGCGCCGGTGGCGAACGTGGACCATGCCCTGCGCGCGTGCGTGGCGACGCAGCTCGTGCATGCGAAGAACATGGAGATCCGCGAGCGCTGGCCCGAAATCGTCCAAAAAATGCCCGTGCGCAGCCAGATCGGTCTGAGCACCGGAAAGGCGACCGTGGGCAACATCGGATCGCGCACGCGCTTCGACTACACGATGATGGGCGACACGGTGAACATCGCCGCGCGCCTCGAAAACGCGGCCCGTGTTTACGGCGTGCAGACCCTGGTTTCGGGTGAGACGCGCGAGGGCGCGGAAAAATACGGAAACCAGTGCGTGTTTCGCAATCTGGGCAAAATCGTCGTGAAGGGCCGCCAGCACCCCGTCGATATCCACGAAATCATGGGGCTGCGCGACCGCCTGCCGGCGGCGGCGCTGGAGTGCAAACGGGTGTTCGAGGAGGGGCTGGAAAAATTTTTCGCGCGCGACTGGGCCGGCGCGGCGGAGTTGTTCGCTCAAAGTGCCAAGCTGGAATGGTATCCGGTGATCGTCCCCGGGCAGCGCACGCCGTCGGAGGTTTTCCTGGATCGTTGCGAGGCGCTAAAAAAGAACCCGCCCAGCGGGGACTGGACGGGCGTGTATGTGATGGAAACAAAGTGACGGTCGCGCCGTCGTTTTTTGTGGCTTAGTAATTCCAGCCGACGGAGACGTTGACGCGGTGATTCATCATGCCGTTGCCGGAGGTGCTGGCCCAGTTGCAGGTGTAGGAGAGCTGGCCGAAAACGTGTTTGCTGAAGTAGATGTTGGCGCCCGCGGTCGCGCCAAGAGTGAAATAGGTGTCGTCAACGGTGGGTGTGTCCCAGTAATAGTTGTCCCACGAATCCCAATGCCCCCATCCGTGTCCATTGATTATGTTAGTATCGATATACATAAACCCGATGGAGCCTTGGACGAAAGGCCGGAATTTTCCGGTCATCAAATCGTATCGTATGGAAATGTCACCGGTGCCGATGTCGGCTTCGTGGTTGGTGTGGCGTGTTACAGGATCACCGTCTCTTGTCTCACCCACGAACGTGGCTGAATAATCGGGATTGGTGAATGCGAACTGGGCATGCACGGAAAGCTGTTCAGTGATGTTGTAACCGGCTCCGAATCCTATGAACCACGAGTCGTCGAGGTCTATGTGCATTTTGCCACTGGCTCGATTGGAATACTCATTCGGTCGACTGCCTATGCGCACGTTATTCGCCTTCATCTTGAAGTCGTCGAAGAACCACGCGCCGGTGACGACGTAGAAGTCCCAGGTGCCGGCGTGCGGCGCTTGATAGGTGTAGGTGGTCTGCGCGGGCGACGTGGAGACGCTTTGCGGCGGCTTGTAGTCGGGCGCGACGCTTTTGGGCGTGGGCACCGAAGTTTGGGCGTGCGCGGAAAATGCCGCGGCGGCGAACAAGGCGACAAGTAATGAGATTTTAGTCTTCATAGTTTGAGGAGTTCTTGATGGCTGTGGTTTGGAGGTGTGTTGGTGTGTTTGCTTGGGATGAGTCACTTGGACACTGCTTATGTGTTTTGGTGCAATTTTTTGATAAAAAGCCGCGCATAAATCTAGTTTTTACGAACCAATAAAACGCCAAACTCAAAGTCATCCATTAAATGACACTGAGTTTCTAACTGTTGCATATAAATGAATTGCAATTCGCCTGTATTTTCAAATACGCGAAGTGCCGGCGTGTTTTTTTATTTTGAACGGGGGTTGTCGCATTTCATGGATTTGCCGGTGATTTCGCTGCGCTTTTGGTTTTACGCGGAAGGTTGCCCGCGCCCGCGCTGATTCAACCGCAAAATCCCTCATGAAATGAATTTGAAGGCGGGGCGGGCGGCCATGCAACAATCCCCGTGTTGTTCGCCCATGCCTTCGGCGGTCTCCCGACCGTCGCTTCATCGCAAGCGCGTCTTTGACTTTCACGGCGGGAGCAATCACGCTCAAATCATGGAACAACTTCACGCATTCTGGCGCATGGATTACATCGAGGCGCCGCGCGCGCCGAAAAGCGCGAAACCTTTCAGCGCGTTGCCCGCGATGGGCGACGACCGCGCCGCGCTCATCGTTTATCGCGGTGCGTTGTCCTACTTGATGCTGAACCGCTTCCCCTACAACCCGGGGCACTTGCTCGCGATTCCCTTTCGCGAGGTGGCGGACATTGAGGAGCTGACGCCGGAGGAAAGCGCGGATTTGTTTCGCACAATTATCCTCGCAAAAAAACTGCTGCGCGTGGTGATCGGGCCGGACGGTTTTAATGTGGGTTTCAACCTTGGCACCGCGTCGGGCGGCAGCATTGAGCATTTGCACGCGCACATCGTGCCGCGCTGGAATGGCGACACTAATTTCATGCCGGTAATCGGCCAGACACGCGTGCTCCCCCAGGCGCTCGAAACGACGTGGGAGAAACTGCACGCGGAAGCCGCGCGCCTCGCGGCCTCGTAAGGTTCGCAACAAGTGTGGCAGGTTGCGGATTGCGCAACCGGTTCCGTGCAGCGGTTCCGGTGCGATCATTCCCCGATTACAATCGAGCCGATCTCAAGCTCCTCTTTCTTGTCCACGAGCCGCACGGTGATGAGTTTTTCCTTTTCGCTCGCCGTGCCGAAATCGGTGATCAACCGCACCTGCGCCGTCACCGGACCGAGCGCGGTCTGGCGGCTGTCGCCGTAATAATTGATGCGCACCGTGTATTTGCCGGCCTTCGGCGTGCGCACCAAAAATTCCTCCGGCCCGTAGCCGCCGGTGAAGTCGCGCGACATGCGCCCGCCCTGATAAGTGAGCGGATGGTTATACATGGCGCGCTCGCCGTTCGGGTCGTCAACCCACAGGTCGATGTCGCAGTTGTCGGCGTCCCACGTCAGAATGACGCGCAGGCCGGCGGACAAATTTTTCAGCAAACGCCTGTCGATTTTGGAGGCGTCGATTTTTCCCTCATGCGTGGCTATGATGGCGTTTAACTCGCCGAGCGCGATCATCTCGATCTCGGGGAAACGGCCGTCCCATTTGCGGCTCACAACCTCCCAAAGCAGATCGACCGCGCGCTGATACTGCTCGAGCTTGGCGCAAACGAGCGCAAGGTCGCGGCGGCTCTGCGGTTCCTCTCCGCGAATCTTCAACACACGCTCGAACACCGGCAGCGCAAGATCGGGTCGCCCCGCCTGCGTGAGGCGATGGCCGAGCACGCGCAACAGCGCCGCATCCTCAAGCCCGAGCTCCGCGAGATTGGACAAAATCTGCAACGCGGTCGGCGCGTGCTTGGCCTCGTCGAAGAAATATCCTGCGACATCGAGATAAAAACCCGGCTCTCGCGCATGGTCGGCGCGCTCCTCAAGGTAAATCGAAAATCGCTCCGCCTCCGGCGCGCGCCGCAACCGGTCGAGATAACTCGCCGAAGGCGACCAGCGCTGGAGGGCGATGGAGGCGACCGGTGGCTCATCCACGCGCCGTCCGTCCTTAAAGCCGGGTCGATCTAATTCCGACACACTGAAGAAGCTTGCGGCTGGAACAGGAGAGTCAGCCAGAACCACACTTTCCTGAACCTGACTTCTTGCAGGCGCGCGTGATCTGGCAGCAGAAACCGCGAAGCGTTCCAAGGTAACTACATCACTTCGTGTTTCCTCTGTGGCACGTTTCTCTTTCTCTGCGACCTTTGGTTTTGGTGTGTCCTTCGGAAATTTCTTCTCCCACCACTTCACGCGTTCATCGAACATCTTCACAACACGATCAATCTGTTGCGTGCGGTTTTTGTTGGTTACGGCGTCGGTCGTGCGGCGTTGTTTGAGCCATTCGTTACGCAATTCCGCAGGCGGTTCGATGTCGTAGCGGATGTAATCGGCGAGCGTTTCCAAAACGATCAGCGATGTGTCCGGCGTGACGATGCGGAACTCGCGGCTTGTGCGGCGGATGTCCTCGCGGTTGTCGCCAGCGGACGCCGCCAGCGCTTCGATCTTCGCCACCGCCCACGCGCGCGCGGCGAGCGTGCTTGGATTTTCGCCTGACCTCACAGGCACATCGACTGTGCCCAGCACGCCTCCTCCAGTCAGGCCGATTTTCAAGCGAACGGTTGCCTCGGATTTTCTCAAAATACCGGTCACGATTATCGTATTTCCGGATGGCAGTGGTGTTCCCGCCTCGGGAAATACTTGAGCAACCGCCTCGGGATCGCGCTCCACCGCCACAATGCTCAACGAGTGCCAGCGCAACCGATACCGTGCCGCGTTGGCGTCGATTGCCATTAGATCGACAAACTCTCCTCCTCCGCTTGCGGCAAGTCGGCGAAGCAGCGCTGGCGCGGCGCTTGCGCTCGCATTTACGACATGCACGGGCGCGCGCAGAGGAAGTTTTTCAAGATTTTGTGTCGCGCCAAAATTGATAAGGCCGTCGGAAAACAACAGCCACTCGCCCACGGATTCGTCGTCAGCGATGCCGTCAAACGAAGTTGCGCCGTCGTAGATTGTTTTTTCGAGCGCGGCGCGGAGCTCCGCCCACTTGCCGTCGCGCACCTTGAACACAACCGGATCGGACGCCGTGTTGCGCAGGAAAACAAGCCTGACCTCGACATTGCGCACCGCTGCAAACCACGCGTCGAGCAGCGCAAACTCGCGCTCATGATCGCGTGCGCGGCCCGAGCCGGAGGCATCCCACAGGATGCCAACGCGCTTCGGCGTGGCGCGCGGTTTTGGAGCAATCGCCGGAAGGGAAACCGGCGCCTCGGCATAAAAATATTCGCGTCCGTTGAACGTCTCCGTGATCACGGCGGGGCGGAGATCGGCGTTCGCGAAAGCGGAAGGCAACTCGAGCTCGAGCACGCCGCGCGCGGTGAAGTTTTCTTTTTTCACCTGAAGCACATGACCGTCGCGCCATGCGGGCAATTCGAGTGCGAGCGTGGTGCTCGCCTTCGCCGGTTTCGCGCCGGGCGCGGCGAAGACACTCGCGGTGAGATTGAAGGTTCTCAGCTCATTCGGAAAATTGAGCGCGAGGCGGTAGCGCGGCGCTTTGTTCGCGGCGGTCGACGCGGTCATCAAATCCTCCTGATACGCGATCACGATGCGGCGCGTGCCGTTGGCCGGAATTGGGAAAATACGCGCGCGGTAATTGTTGCCCGCGGTTTGTTCGAGCAGGCCGGGATCAACCTGGCGGCGCTCGATTTCCTCGAACACCACGCGGCCCTTTTCCTTTTCAACCGGCACGGCCTCGCGGAGCGCGCCGTTGATATCGAGCGCGAAACGCACCACGCGCTGCCCGTCGAGAAGAGGAAACTCGAACGTGCCTTCGAGATCGCGTCCGTTGGGATTGGCGAAAACAAGGTCGAAAGTTGTCACCGCAAAACGTCCCGTGATTTCGGTGGAAATGTCGGCGGAGCGAATGAGCACGCGCTCGGCTTTTGGGTCGGTGGGGGTGAGCACGATCTGCGCGCGGGCAATCGGCGTCAATATCAGCAGAAAAACGGCGAGAAGGGCAAAACCGCGAGGCAACGGGCAGGATTTCATAATATGAAATATGGACATGCTTTTTTTACGGGCGAGCAGGGAATTTATTAATTGGGTGATTATCAGGAGGCTCCTGCTCCATTAAAATGCTCGCGCCCCCATGAAAAGCTTACTTAGTTAGACGCTTTTTTTGCCATGGCTCGCTCTCAGTGGAGTTCACGTTTCGGGTTTATTCTGGCGGCCGCGGGTTCGGCTGTCGGGCTTGGCGCGGTGTGGAAGTTTCCCTACGTCACGGCCACGAACGGCGGCGGCGTTTTTCTGTTCATTTACCTGGCGATCAGCCTGACGCTCGGGCTTGTGCTCATGGTCACGGAATGGGCGCTCGGGCGCGCCGCGCAATCCGGGCCGGTCGGTGTGTTCAAGCGCGCAACCAAAAACGGCGCCAGCCCCGCGTGGGCGCTCATCGGTTACGGCACCATACTCACCTGCTTTTTAATTCTTTCGTTTTACTGCGTCGTGGGGGGATGGACGGTTGCCTACTTCCTGAAGTCGCTCGGCGCCGGCGGGCCGTTGCTCACTCCGGACGCGGAGGTGCTCAAGGCGCAATTCGACGCGTTTGTGGGCAATCCCCTGTGGTCGTCGCTTTCCTTCGTGACGTTCGCGGCGCTCACCACGTGGATCGTGGTTGGCGGCGTGAGCAAGGGCATCGAAACGCTTTCGAAATACCTGATGCCCGTGCTGTTTTTGCTGATGCTCGTGCTTATCGTGCGCGGGCTCACATTGCCCGGAGCGACCGACGGCCTGCTGTATTATTTGCGTCCGGATTTTTCAAAAATCACCGGCGGGATGCTGGTCGACGCGATGGGCCTCTCGCTTTTTTCGCTTTCGCTGGGCATGGGCATCATGGTGACCTACGGCTCCTACATCACCCGCGAAACCAAGCTCGTGCGCTCGTCGCTGTGGGTGATTTTCCTGGCGGTGACGACTTGCTTTCTCGCGGGGCTGATGGTGCTGCCGCCCGTGTTTGCGTTCGGTTTCAGCCCGACGACGGGGCCGGGCCTGACGATGGTCACGATGCCCGCGGTGTTCGCGCACCTGCCGGCGGGCAGCATGTTCGCGATGGCGTTTTTCTTTCTGCTTCTCGTGGCGGCGCTCACCTCGTCGGTGTCGATTTTGGAGGTGATCGTGAGTTTTCTGATCGACGAATTCGGCTGGTCGCGCCGCAAGGCCGCGTGGCTCACGGTGGCGGCGTTTTGCGTGACGGGCCTGGGCGCCTGCCTGTCGCAGGACGGCGGCTGGCTGGGCGGCGCCACCGTGTTTGGAAAAAATCTTTTCAACCTCTATGATTACACGACCTCGAACCTTCTCATGCCGCTTGGTGAGCTGGCGCTGGCAATTTTTGCCGGCTGGGTTGCCTGGCCCCTGATCGAAACGCAGGTGGGCGCGAGCGACTCGCGCTCGGTGTTGATGCGCGCGATGAGAGTCTTTTTGCGCTTCGTCCTGCCCGTGCTGATCGTGATCGTGATGATCAGCGGATTATAGGCCGCGATTCCGCATCCGCGCTTTACTGGCTTGCCTAGGGGCGCCCGGACAGCGTTTTTTCTTGAGGCACACTTTTACTATTCATGTCCGATTCGCTCATACCACGTTTGAAACAGATCATCATCACAACGCTCAATCTCGAGGGAATGACTCCCGAGGAGATTGACGAGAACGCGCCGCTCATCGGCTCCGGGCTGGCGCTCGACTCGATCGACGCGCTCGAGCTCGTTGTGAAACTCGAAAAGGAATTCGGCATCAAAATCTCCAGCAGCGAGGAATCGCGCGCCGCCCTTGCGAGCATCACGAGCCTTGCCGAGTTCATTCGCAATCGCGCCGACCCCTCCAAGCTCTCCGCCTGACCGCCCGCTTCTCTTCCCCGAATTGCAATCCGTGCCGCACACCTCCTTGGAAACAGCCGCGCCCGCCGTCCGCCTGGCGGCCTGCGAATGTCTCACGCCCTTCGGTGGCACAAACGAGACCCTCGCCGCATTGCTTCGCGGTGAAAGCGCCTTGCGCGCGACGCACGTCCTCGGCGCTGATGGCGGCGATCTCGTGCCGCTGGCCTTGCTGCCGGACCGCGCGCTCAACGAGGAATCGCCGCCCGCGTGGCTCGCGCGGTTGCGCCAGTTTCTCGCGCCCGTGACCGGCCCGATGTGGGGCACCGCGCGCCGCCCCGTCATCGTCACGAGCAGCAACTTTGGCGTTGGCAGTCTCTACGCGTATCATCACGCGCAAACCGCGGCCGATGCGAACCACGCGCCTTACGGCCCCATCCACAAATCCGTCGCCAGTCTTCGCGATGCCTGCGAGTGGGGGCCGAACATCACTATTTTTTCTCACGCCTGCGTCTCCGCGCACCTCGGCCTTGTGCACGCCGCGCGGCTGCTTGCGCTCGGCGGTGGCGGTGCCAATGACAGCGGCGCCGGGCGCGCCCCCGTCGACGAGGTGCTCGTCGTTTCCTACGATTTTCTCAGTCCGTTTGTCGCGGGCGGGTTCCATTCGTTGAAAATCCTCAACACCGAATTTCCCGCGCCCTACATGGATCGCGCCACCGGCTCGATCGGGCTTGGTGACGGCGCGGGTTTTGCCGTGCTCGCGCGCGATCGCGGCGCGCACCGGATTGCCGCGCAAAGCCTGCACAACGAAATGCATCACTTCACCGCGAACCGGCCCGACGGCGCGGGTTTCGCCTCCGTGTTCGCGCCCATTGCAAAGGCCGCCGCCGGAATGCGCGTGTGGATAAAGGGTCACGGCACCGGCACGCTCGAGGCGGGTCGCCTCGAATCAAGCGCCGTCGCCGCCGCGTTTCCTGGCGCGCCGCTCGTCAGCTGGAAAGGCGCGCTCGGCCACACGCTCGGAAGCTGCGGTCTCGTTGAACTCGCCATCGCCGCCGCGTCCATGCGCAATCCCGCCAGTGACGGGCAACCGTTGCGCGCGCCCGGCACCGTCGGCACCAGCGCTCCGGTCTTCACATCACAAGTCGCCACCGCGCCTTTCGACACGGCCGCGTTCGACGGAGTCGTCTGCGCCAGCAACGCATTCGGCGGCGCCCACGCCGCGCTGCTTTTGTTGAAAGACGGAAAATAGAATGCAGAATACAGGAGTCAGAATGCCGGAAAATCAGAAACTTAAACTTTTCAACTTAAACTCATTTCACCGACGCGCCTCTGTTCGAAGTCCGTTTTTTCACCATTCACCATTCTTCATCTCCTAACTCCTGTATTCTGACTTCTGACTCCTTTCTCTCCTCCATGCTCGAACGCCACATCATCACACTTCGCACCGACGACGCCGGTCATGAGGACGCTGCCGCCACGCGCGAGCGCCTCAAGGCTGGATTCCCGCCGGGCGCCGTCCGGCGCATGACGCAACTCGGCATGTTGATGAGCACCATCCTCAACGACCTCGCGCCCGCGCCCGACGACGCCATCGTCTACGCCAGCCAGTATGCCGAGGGCCGCACGCTCGAAACCTACCTGGAAAGTTTCCCCACGGCCAGCCCCACCGGCTTCCAGACATCGATTCATCCCGGCGCCGTGCAGCAGGGCATGATTCGCCGCGCGCAACCCGCCGGTGATTTTTTTCCTATGGCCGGCCGCGATTATCTTGTCGGTCAATCCTTGCTCACCGCGTTGCTCGCGCCCGCCGCCCGCGTCGTTCTTTGCGGGGGAGAGGAGCGCGGCACCTGGCTTGCCACCATTGACGGCGCGAGCGAACGCGCCTTTGCCTACGGAATGATACTCGCGCAACCCGCCGCGGACGGCGACGCGCGGCCGCTTGGCCGCATCGCCCTCGAGCCGGGCGACGAGGCCGTTTCGCCATTGCTGTCCGGCGAGTGGTTCGACTTGGTGCACGCGCGCAAAAATTTCTCCGGCGTGCTCTCGCCCGGCTGGCGCGCCACGATTGAGTGGCAATAATCGCCGCGGAAAACATGCCCGCGCATCGCTTGGTCGCATCGATGTCAACGCCCTCCGCCACACGCCGTCGCAATCCCGGCCCCAGTTGGGGTTACGGTTTTTTGCGCGCGGTTGATTTTCTTCTGCCCGAATTCGTTTACAAGCCCATCCGCGGCATCGGCACGCTCATCGCGATGGCGTTCATGCCCGCGCAACGCCGCCACTCGCGCGAATACCTCGCGCTCGCGCTCAACCGTCGCCCGACGACGCGCGATGTGTTCCGCCATTTTTTCGCCTTCGAGGAATCGCTCATGACCAAGCTGCGCGTCCTCAACGGGCGTCCGCACAAAACCGTTTACGCGCCCGGCGCGGATGACGCGCGGCAGTGGATGGAAAACGGCGGCCCCGCATTTCTCGGCACTTTTCATGTGGGGGATTCCGACCTTCAGGGTTTCCTTATCGGCGACGAACTCCACGCGCGCGTTCACAACAAAGTCCACATCGTGCGCGAACGCGTCGGCAATTCGCACGACACCGAAAAGCTCGCCGAAAAATTCGGTGGACGCATCGAGTTTATCTGGGTCAACGACCCGCGGGAAATGATCTACGCGATGAAGGACGCCGCGCTCACCGACAACGCCATCGCGCTCCAATGCGACCGCTGCGAGCACAGCGCGCGCACCGCCGAGTTCGATTTTCTCGGCGCCAGGCGCCGCTTCCCGATTACGATCTACATCCTCGCGGCGATTTTTAGGCGTCCCGTCATCCTCACCTTTGGCGTCCCCCAAGCACCCGGCCTCGCCGCCCTGCATTCCCCGCCGCGCTTCGACCCGATTCCCGGCGAGCCGCGAGCCGCCACGCTCGCCCGCGGCCAGAAACACTTTCAGGATTTCCTCCGCCAGCTCGAAAACATCCTGCGCGAAAAACCGTATATCTGGTTCAATTTTCTCCCGTGGAATTCGAAACCCTCCGAGTGAATGGCGGGCCGCGATGGGCACACGCAAAAAAAGTGAATATCTGAGATTTAACCTTTCCTGTGAGATATTAAGGGATAGGCCAAATTTTCACCGCTAATTCTGAAAAATGGCGTGATCTTTTCTCCACATCGATAAATCTAAAATCAGAATAATCGTCGGGAAGTGCATTCGTAATTTTTATTGATGAGCGTCGGTAAGCCGTTTTCTTACGTTCGTAGGGATTGTTGGAGACAATCATATTCAATTCACCCGAGAATAATGTCATATTTCCAATTCGTGAAACATATTTCTCATGTTCCATTAAGGCTGATTCACCTAGGTATTCAACCCAATCGCCAAACTCATCCTTTGACTTTTTTGTTCTGATTTTCTGAGGGATAATATGTTCGACATGAACTATGTCAGGGCCACCTACTAAAAGTTCCAAGTGATCTCCTTGTAGTAGGGTCTCAAATTGAGTAAGACAATAACGCGCTCTTTCAATGAGATTAGAAGTAAAATCGAAAGCAAAAAACTTATCTAAGAATTCAGCATCGGGCGGGCATAGTTTTCTGTATTCTTCGATCACCGATTTCTGTGGACTTTTCCCGTCCACTCCGCACAGCCGTGCGAATGCAGACTCGTTCTCATTGGCTCGCCGCTTACATATATGGCGTCGCATAAGGAAGGATTCAGTTAATTTAAGAACTTCGATAAAGTTTTTGTCAGAACAGTTGCTGACACGAAGTGACATTAAAAACCCGTATGTTTGTGTTGCCTTAATTCCTTTCAGATTACGTAAATGTCTATCTATCTTTGCATTTCCTGTTTTTGCATAAATAACATCTGAGTAATGTTTTGCATGTTTCGTCAAATTCTCCATGAATTCAGAGAATGAAACCTGACTGGAGTTATCATTGGGTTGGTCATTTAAAATGTCTTCGGCGGAAATGGATGTAGCATCACTATCATCATCACTTTCATTGTCTTCAACATCAAGATAGAGGCGTTGTTCGTTTTTTGGTAAAGTTCTCGCCTCGCTCACTTGTTTCATAAATAGTCTTTTGAAATAGATTATAACATATGAAGCGGTGATTCGACTTTTTAACTGAGCACATAGGTAATGTCGAAAAAATGTTTCTATATTGACACCATCAAGGTTCTTCAATAGTTCTGCCCACTTATTGCGGGCTAAGTTTAAATCTCCATAGCCAAAACGGGCAGCATTCCCTAATATAAAATTCTTTATTATATCAGTAGCACTCAACTTTAACCCTCTATTATTGATTGTTTCAAATAGTTTAAATGCATCTTTTGCATTATTTACTTCAAGCCTGATAATCAATGCCTGATTAACTAATCGGTATAAAAACTTTTCTAGTTCATTTATTGCTTTATTTTCCATCCAGTCCCTGCATATCTTAAAAGCGTTTTCTAGGCTTTGATTTTTTTGATATACTGCACTCTTTCCCTCAACTAGTTGGTCGAACCCCTCGGCATCTAAAGAGCCTAGTCTAATTTTACGAACAGGCGACTCTCCAAATGCCTTGGCTTGCAGCAATGATTCGATTTCTTGAGCCATGCGTGTCTTATCCTCTTTGATTAATCTTTCTTTTATGCATGATAATATTATACAAACGGTAGTAATTCGTTGCTGACCATCGACCACCTCCAACTCATTGAGTCCAGCGGTATGTGGACTAGTTAAGCACACGATACTTCCCAAAAGGTGTGTATCGTTATTCTCTAACTGATCAATATCTGCGATTAGTTCATTGAGCTGTTTTTCATGCCACGAATAACGTCGTTGATATGCGGGAACAGCATACAATTCGTTAGTCGAACTGAGTAATTGGGTAATAGTTAAAGATGCTGGAGTAATTTTCATACGTTCCTAGTATTGAGATCATCAAAATGATTACAATGAAAAAGTATGAAATCGAATACCCGACATTGCTTTGACATTCTTTACGGTAGAACTATCAATGGCCTCATCGATTCAGTGTTTTTTTAGAAAATCAGGAACGCGCTAGGATTCTTGATGCTGCTGTCGACGGTGGCCAGTCGCGCTTTGTGTGCGGCAGCACGTTGGCAAAGATAAGAACTCGTCGTTTTTACGCTGGTTGATGCCTATGCGACAAGACCGGGTAGCGGGCATTTGGCGATGTGCCCTCTTTTTTTAATCATTTGGCAAGCTCGGATTGCGCGTCGGCAAGTGTGTATCGGTGCACTCGCATCGAAATGCGCATGAAGCCGAGTTCGCCGTGTGAGAAGGATAGAGACGTTCGTAATCTTCTCCACGTATGGAAGGATGCATGTTTCGGTGCGTGTAGTGCTACCACGAGACAAGGGCGTTTACGCCGAGAATACATTGCATGGGTAGTCGGCGAGCGCGTCTTGGGTTTCTTCCTCCGTTAGCTGCACTGCGAGTGGGGTGAGCGGTGGGCGTAATATTGTTGTGTTCATTTATAATATCGGCCGTGATTTGCGTGTCATGAACATACGCACAATTGCAGTTGCCCTTGCCCTGATTCTGCTAAGTGGCGCCATTCACGCCGCGTCCCCCGTCGTTGTCACTCACGAGAAGGATATTGTTTATGCGCGCAAGTTCGGCCTCGCGCTCACGATCGACGTCATGCAGCCGGCCAGGCCAAACGGGCGCGGCATTCTCGCGTTGATTAGCGGCGGCTGGAAGTCGTCCAACGCGCCGGTGAATCCCTCAAACTACGCCGAATTTCTCGATCATGGATACACGGTGTTTGCCGTGCGCCATGGCTCGCAACCCAAGTTTGTCATTTCCGAGATCGCGCAGGATATTCATCGCGCCGTGCGATTTGTGCGGCACAACGCGGCGCGCTGGAATGTGCGCCCGGATCGCTTGGGAATCACCGGCAGCAGCGCGGGCGGGCACCTTTCGCTTACCATCGGCACGAAGGGCGGCCCCGGCGATCCCAAGGCCAAGGATCCCGTGGATCGCGAGTCCAGCGCCGTGCAGGCCGTGGCGTGTTTTTACCCGCCGACCGATTTTCTCAATTACGGGAAGGAGGGTTTCGACGGCGCGGGCACGGGGACCCTTAAAAACTACATGAAGGCGTTCGGCCCGAAGGCGGAAACGCCCGAGGGGCGCCGGGAGCTTGGCCGCGAGCTTTCGCCGATTTATTATATAACCGAAAAAATGCCGCCGACCTTCATCGTGCATGGCGACGCCGACAAACTCGTCCCCTTGCAGCAATCCGAAATCTTTATACAACGCGCCGCCAAGCTCGGCGCGGTAGCCCGGCTCCACATAAAACCCGGGGCGGCCCACGGCTGGAAAAACAAGGGGCCCGAGCGCGCTTTGATGGCCGACTGGTTCGACAAGCACCTGGCCGATTGATTTTTCACGCGGTTGAGCAACCTGAATTTTAATCCCGGGGAAAGCCGCGCGCAACGAAGCCAAACAAACAACGCGGGCGCCGCGCCTCATCCCGGGTTGTCGGCGTTGCGCGCATTGGCGGGAGCTTGTTCTCCCCCGTCTTTTCCCGGCTGTAAAAAACGCCGCCCCGGCCTTGGACATTGGATGTTGAGATTTTTTCTGGATTTGGGATTTTGAAATTCAAATTTTCCCGCGCACCGGCTCCCGCCGCTGTCGTGAACCACAGATGATTCGCACGCTCAAACATATCTACTACGCCGTCGCCTACTATATTTCGTGGGGGCTTTTCATGGGCGTGGGTTTTTTGATCAGCGTGCTCAGCCTGCCGCTTTATCCGTGGCGCAAGCGCGGGGGGCTTCATAAAAAAATGCGCGCCGTCCAGCGCGTGCTGTTTCGCGTCTGGATGCGCTGGTTCCGGGCGTGCGGCGTGGTGCGCATAACGTGGAAAAACTTCGACGGGCCGCTCGCGCCGGGCACGGTTTACATTTCCACGCATCCGTGCCTCATCGACGCGCCGCTCCTGCTCGGCCGCCTGCCCGACACCATTTGCGTCGTCAAACCCGCCATCATGCGCAACCCCGCGCTGGGCGCGGCCGCGATTGTCGCGGGTTACGTGACCGGCTCCAACGATGTGGACATGGTGCGCGCCGTCGCCGAAAAAGTCCAGGCGGGCGCGTCGCTGCTCATCTTCCCCGAGGGCACGCGCACCGAGCCCGGCGCCACGCTCAATCCCTTCAAGCCCGGCTTCGCGCTCATCGCCAATCGCGCCGCCGCGCCGGTGCGGCTTGTCATCGTGCGGGCGTCGGCCGGCTTCGTCACGCGCGGGCGTCCCTGGTGGAAAATCCCCGACGTGGTGCCGGCGACAATGGAGCTCTCGCTCGACCGCGAGTGGCCGCACGATCCGCAAAAATCCGCCGCCGCGCTCTCCGCGGAAATCGAGTCATACGTCCGGGGGAAAATGTCCGCATGAGCGCGCCCGTTTCCAAGACGCACCTCGTGCTCATCCCGAGCTACAACACCGGCGCCCAGCTCCTGCTCGAAACCGTGCGCAACGTGCTCGCGCATTGGGCGCCCGTGTGGGTGGTCATCGACGGCAGCACCGACGGCAGCGGCGAGGCGCTTCAATCTTTCGCCGCCGGGCAACCTGACGGAACCCTCCGCGTCATCGTGCGCGAAAAAAATTCCGGCAAGGGCGCGAGCGTTTTTCACGCCGCGAAAATCGCGCTTGCGGAAGGTTTCACGCACGCGCTCGTGATGGACGCCGACGGGCAGCATCCCGTCGGGCGCATCCGCGATTTCATGGCGGCGTCGCAGGCCGAGCCCGCCGCGCTCGTGCTCGGCAAGCCCGTCTTCGGCCCCGAGGCGCCGCTCGTCCGGCTCAAGGGCCGCAAGCTCAGCATCGGCCTCGTGCATTTCGAGTGCCTCGGCGGCGGCATCGACGATCCGCTTTTCGGCTTCCGCGTGTATCCGCTCGCGCCGCTCGTTGACGTGATGCGCCGCACGTGGTTTGCGCGGCGCTATGATTTTGACCCCGAGCTCGCCGTGCGCCTTTTCTGGGCCGGCGTCCCCCCGGTCAACCTTCCCGCCGCGTGCAAATATCTCTCGCGCACCGAGGGCGGCGTTTCCCATTTTCACTACCTGCGCGACAACCTCCGCATGATCTGGCTGCACACGCGCCTCATCACCGAGCTCCTCCTTCACAAATGGCCCGCCGCCCGCCGCGCCCAAAAAAAACGCAAACAACAATCTTCCGCATGAAATCCACTTCGCGCCTCGTCGCGCTTCTCCTTCTATCACTTTTCACCCTTCACCCTTCACTCTTCCTCTCCGCCGCCCCGCCGGCTGAGCGAGGCACCGTCATCGAACGCGGTTCCGGCGCCGACGAGTGGCAATGGCTTTTCTCCGCGCTTGCCGCGAAGGGCGCGACATTCTCGACCTTCACCGAAAACCGCTACTTCACCGCGCGCAAGGAGCCGATCACCCTGCAAGGCGAAATGCGCCTCGCGCCCGAGCGCGGCCTCAGCCTCCGCTACACCGCGCCCGGGGAAACGCTCACGATCATCGACTCGGAGGGCCTGCTGCTTCGCGACGCCAAGGGTCGCACTCGCCAAATCAAGGCCGGCACGCGCGACGCCGGACTCGTCACCGCGCTCCTGCCCGTCATGCGTTTCGACAGCGGGCAACTCTTCAAGCAGTTCACCGTTTACGCCGCGCGCGACGGCGGCGACTGGCGTTTCGACTTTGTTCCGCTCAACGAAAAACTCGCCTCCGCGCTCGGCGCAATCGTCGTCACCGGCATCGGCACCGAGATAAAAAAAATCACCTTCAACACCTCGCCCAAACTCCGCGTCGAAGTGCTTGTCGGCGAAAGCAAGGCGGGCGTCGCGTTCACCGCCGACGAACTGCAACGCTATTTCCGCGCCGATAAATGAGCCTTCTGCGCAAAACGCCCGCCCGCCTCCTTTTGCTCGCCGGCCTGCTCGCCGGCGCCGCGTGGCTTGCGTCGCTCGACTTCGGCGAAAGATTCACCTCGGACATTCTGGAACTCATTCCGCCCACCGAGCGCTCGCCCGAGCTCGCCGTCGTCCGCTCCCTCGCCAACGAAAAGCAGGCCCGCGTCGCGCTCTTCGCGTTGAACGCCCCCAGCGACGACGAAACGCGTGACCGCGCGGCCCGCGCCTTCACCGCCGCGCTTCTCGCGAGCGACGCGTTTGCCGAGGCCGAAATCCTTTCCGACAGCACCTCGCGCAACGACCTCGCCAAACAAATTTTCACCCAACGCCTCGACCTCCTGCTTCCCGGCTGGCTCGCGAAAAACGAAATTGCATTCCCGGGAGCGCGGGCGTCCCGCCCGCAGGACAACCCTTCAAACGGCGGGCGGGACGCCCGCGCTCCCGGGGACAATGCCTTCGCCGAGTGGCTTGCCGAAAAAACCGCCGCCGACCTCGAACACTTCATGGCCAAGCCCGAGGCGCTCGCCTTCGCCGAGCTCATTCCCGCCGACCCGCTCCTCCTTCTTCCCGACCTCGTCGAAAAAGTCCAGACGCTCGACACCGCCGCCGACGCGCCCGCCGACACCGCGCTCATCTGGACGCTCACCCGCGAAAACCCGCTCCACGAAGCCGGACAAAAACCCGTGTTCGACGCCGTCGATGCCGCCCTCGCCGCCGCGCATGCCGTCGCGCCCGGCGCCACGATTCGCTGGGCGGCGATCAGCCGCTTCGCCGCCGAAAGCAAACGCGGCATCATGCAAGAGCTGTTTGTCGGCACGCCGCTCACCCTGTTTGTCGTCCTCGGAATCGCCATCCTTTGCCTGCCGCGCATTCTCGGCGCGCTCAACCTCGCGCCGGTTGTTTTCGGCGCGCTGCTCGGCGCGTGCGTCGCGGTCACGCTGTGCTTCGAGCATGTGCATTTCCTTGTCTTCGTGCTCGGGCTGATGCTCGCGGGCGTCTCGATCGACTACGGATTCTACCTCTACCTGCAGCCGCAAAAAACCCCCGGCGAACCCTACGCCGCAAAAGTCCGCCGCCTGATGAAGCCGCTTCTCGGAAGCGCGCTGACCACCGTGCTCGGATTTTCGCTGCTCCTTTTTTCCGACCTCGCGCTCATCCGGCAGCTTGGCGTTTTTGTGAGCGCGGGGCTGCTCTGCGCGCTCGTCACCGCGGTGCTCTGGTTTGCGCAAATCAAAAACCCCAACATGCAAGCGCGCGCGTTCGCCAGCGCGCAACTCGCGCACACCCCGCGCACGCGCCGCGCCGCCATCGCGCTGCTTTGCGCCGGCGCGCTCGTGGCGCTGCTCGGCCCGTGGCGTTTGCACTGGCACGACAGCACGAGGGAACTCCAGCCGCGCCTGCCGCGGCTCGCCGACGAGGCCGCCGGCGTGCGCCAACTCTTCGGCGACTCGGCGGCGCGCACCGTTTATCTCACGCGCGGCGAGACAATCGCCGACGCGCGCGCCTCGCTCGAAAAATTCACCGCGTGGCACGGCGCGCAGTTTCCCGACGCCGCCGCGGCCTCGCTCGGCTACGCGCTTCCGCTACGCGCCGATTATGACGCGATGGCCGCGCGCCTCGAAACGCTGCGCGGGTTTCCCGATGCGCTGCGCGCCTCGCTCGAACGGCACGGTTTTGACGCGGCGGAGTTCGCGCCGTTTTTTGAGGCGTGGGAGAAATTCTCGTCGTTCGAACGCGAGGGCGCGCGCAAGGCGCGCCCCTACGACGACGTCATTGCCAATCTCTCCTCGTCGCTTCACGGGCAAACCGCGCTCCTCATGGCCGACACGCCCGGCGCGAGTTTTTTGCTCACCGTGGCCGACCATCCCGCGCCCGCCGACGATCCGCCCGCCGCGCTCGCCACCACGAGCCTCAACCAGCTCGAGTCGCTCAACAAACTCTTCGCGCGCTACCGGCTTTCCGCGCTGCGCCTCAGCGTCATCGGTCTCGTGCTCGTGGGCCTGAGCATGTGGGCGATTTACGGCGTGAGGCGCGGCACGCTCATTTTTACCACGCCGGTTTTTTCGTGCTTCTTCACCTTCGGCGTGCTCGGGCTGTGCGGCGTGACGCTGAACCTCTTTCATTTGCTGGGCGCGTTTCTCGGCGTCTGCCTCAGCCACAACTACGCCATTTTCACCGCCGAAAACGACGCGCGCAAGGAGCGCCCGCCGCCCTCGATCCGCCTTTCCGCGTTCAGCACCGCGGGCTCGTTCGGCGTGCTCGCGTGCAGCGGCATCCCCGTCGTGTCCGCGCTCGGCGTCACCGTCGCGCTCATCGTGCTCTCCGCGCTCGCGATCGTTGAGTTGAAGCGCGCCGCAAAATCCGAACAACCACAGCAAACGTAATCGAACTTTATGGAAACAAACCGTCCGCAGGGCGACGCGCAGCCGCGCGTGTTGCTCGTCAACCTCAACACCTACGACCAGCCGTATCCCGTTTATCCGCTCGGGCTCGCCTACATCGACGGCGCGCTGCGCAAGGCGGGCTACGAGACGCGCCTTTGGGATTCGCGCACCAGCAGCGAGCCCGTCGATCAGTGCGCAGCGAAGATGAAACCCGACTATGTCGCGCTTTCGCTTCGCAACATCGACAACGCGCAAAGCCACAATCCGCTTTCCTTCGTGCGCAACCTCTCCGATTGCTGCTCGGTGTTGCGCAAGGTCACCACCGCGCCGCTCATCGTCGGAGGCAGCGCGTTTTCGCTTTTCCCGACCGAGCTCCTCGAGCTCACCGGCGCGGATTACGGCGTGCGCGGCGAGGGCGAGGCGCCGCTTGTCGAACTCCTTTCCGCGCTTCGCGACGGCCGCGCGCCCTCCAAAATCCCCGGAGTCGCGTGGAATGAATCCCCGCGCGACTCCCGTTGCAATGAATGCGCCGCCATGCAGGCCGGTTTCACCGCCGAGCCCGCGCACGATCCCGGCATCATCAGCGCCTATGTTTCCACCGGCTCGATCATCGGCGTGCAAACGCAGCGCGGCTGTCCGCTCAAGTGCTGCTACTGCGCCTATCCGCACATCGAGGGTCGCCGCAGCCGCTTCCGCACCGGCGCGCAAGTGGTCGAGGAGATGGCGCGCCTGCGCGCGCTTGGCGTGCGTTACACCTTTATCGTCGATTCCGTTTTCAACACCAGCGAGAGGCACATTGTCGATGTGTGCGAAGCCTTGATCGCCGCCAAGCTCGACATGGAGTGGGAATGTTTCCTGAGCCCGCGCGGACTCACGCGCGAACACCTGAAACTCATGAAACGCGCCGGCTTGAAGGACGTCGAGTTCGGCTCTGACAGCTTCAGCGACCCCGTGCTCGCGGCCTATGGAAAATCGTTCACTTTCGACGACATCCGGAGGGTGAGTGATGACGCGCAGGCCCTCGACATCAATTACAGCCATTATCTGATTTTCGGGGGGCCGGGGGAAACGCCCGGGAGCATTGAGGAAACCCTTGCCCGGGCCGCGGAAATGCCGCGCGCCTTCTTTTTCGCGACGCTGGGCATGCGCATTTATCCCGGCACGCGTCTTTGGGAAAAGCACGGTCCGCCCGCCACGGGCGAAACGCGCGAGGCTTTTCTCGCCACGCCGCGTTTTCACATTGAGCCGCCGCTTACCGTGCAAGGCATGTATGAGCGCTTGCGCGCCTTTCGCGAAACCGCGCCCAACTGGGTCGTGGGCGACCCGCCGCCGGCATTCGTTGCTACGATGAAAAAGCTTCGCGACCGAGGCCTCAGCGGCCCGCTCTGGGAATACATCGAATTGCTCCAGCGCTACCAGGCACACGAGACACAAGGGTAACGTGGCGTTTGGCAGGGCGAACCCTCAGGGTGAACCGTAACTCGTAAGATGCGCTTTTCGTGGGCGTGAATTGTTTGTTCATTTGTCGCACGCCAAAGGCGCGCCATTCGTTAGCCCGGGGTCGAAGCTTGCGAGACCCCGGATCTTCGAAATAGAATACACGCGCCCTGTCAGGGCGCCACATGCGCCTCAATCCCACACGTAACGTTCATCGTAAACGATGTCATGTTTTACCAGAAGAGAGCGGTATTCATCCTGAAATGTCATTTTTCGGTGATGTTCGCGTTGGTTGGCGATGTATGATTTTACACTGGAAATATTGGACGCGCTTATCGAGAAAACCCCGTAGCCGGATTGCCAATGAAACTGGTTGTGACGCGAGCTTTGCAGGCGCAGCCAATTTGTGGAATTGGTTTTCAACTCACGTGTCACATCGGCGATGGCGCGCGTGCGCGACAAACCAAAAAGCAAGTGAACGTGGTCGAGAACACCGCCGGTTTGAATGGGGACGCAATCAAGGCCTTTAAGAATTCCAACAAGATAGGCATGAAGCGCGGGTTGGATACCGTCGTCGATAAAGGGCTCCCGATTCTTTGTGCTGAACACGAGATGAACAGCAAGGTGGGCAAGGGATTGGGGCATGATGATATGGTGTTGTGGCGCCCTGACAGGGCGCATTGTTTTTTTATCGTTTACCCGGGGTCTCGCAAGCTCGACCCCGGGCTGACGAATGGCACGCCTTTGGCGTGCGGGAAACATAAAGCAAGCCAGCGCTTATGAGGGTGAGTCGTAGCATTATCGGCTCACCCGGCGGGGTTTGCCCTGCCTTAAAATGCGACAGGGCAAATCAAGCCCGCGCTAACTTTCCACGCGCACTTCCTTGATGATTGCGTGCCCGGCGCCGTTGGTGGCGGCGATGTCGATGCGCACGGCTTTTGCAGTCACCGAATCGAAGGCGTGGACGCGGAGGTTTTGGTAATTGTTGCTCACCTCGGCGAGCGCGCGCTCGGAGCCGTCGGGAAGAATCGCGGTGATCGTGTAGTCGCGGACCAGTTCCGGCTGCACGCCCACGACCATGGTCTTGATCACGGATTGCTGGCCGGTTTGCGTGAGGCGTCTTTTGCCGCCGTCGAAGGCGAGGCGCACTTGGGAGATTCGCACGGGCGCGTCCCATTCCAGCTTGAGCCACGGTTTGGCGTCGGCGGTTGCGAGCCAGCGATTGTTGTTTGTTTTCGGACTGTCGAGCAGGGTTCCCGAGACCACGTTTTCGGGTTTCGATTCGAGCGCCGATTCCGAGGCGGTGACTTTCGCCTTCGGCGCGAGGTCGCGCGGGTCCTCGTTTTTGATGTCGAGGATGGTTTGGTTGTCGCGCAGGAGTTCCTGCTGAAGGCGTTTCACCATGGTTTTGTCGGCGCGCAGGCGAGCGGGCGAGATGTTCGCATCGAGGCACATCGCGGCGGCGGTGCCCACGGCCTGGCCGATGGCGGCGCAGGTGGACATGACGCGCGTGGACGAGAAGGCCACGTGCGACGCGCTGATGTTGCGGCCCGCCATCATGAGGTTCGTGATTTTTTTCGAGTAGAGGCAGCCGAAGGGAATGTTGTAGTAGGGTTGTTTGCCGTGGATTTGACGGCAGCCGCGGCGGTCCGACGCCCAGAAGCCCTCGGCGGGATGGTCGTCCATGGGCCAGCCGCCGACGGCGATGGCGTCGTCGAATTGTTTCCAGCCGCCCTCGATGTCGAGCTGCGTCATCACGTGGTCGCCGACGAGACGGTAGGTGTCGCGGCGGCCGGGAACCATGCCGATGGTTTCGAGCACGCGGTTTGCGGCGTTGGGGAACTTGCCGCTGTTTTTCACGTAATCCCAAATGCCCATCACGATTGAGAGGAGTTCGAAGCGCAGTTGTTCATTGTCGCGGATGGCATCGTAAACGCCGCCGAGTTCGATCCACCAATAGCCGTATTCGAGGCTCTTGTCGGAGATGCGGCGGAGCTTGAGGTGCTCGGCGGTGATTTTTTTTGCCCATGTCGGCGGCTGGAACGGCATGGGTTTGTCGTATGCGCGCGATGTGATCATGAGCGTGGAGCCCTGGCGCGTGCCCTCGGGGTCGTAGCCCGAAAGCGATTCGCCAAATGTCTCCTTGGTCTCGCGGCCCGAGAACACCGGCGCGCCGGCTTCCCGTCCGAGCCGGCAGTCGCCCGTGGCATCGACGAAGAGCGCGGCCTCGATCCGGCAGGCGTTGAGCGTGGTGTCGCTGCGCGTCCAGGCGTGGGTGATTTTGTCGCCGCGCGTTTCCACGCGATAAACCGATGTGTCGAGAAGCAACTGGATGTTCGGCTCCGACACGACCTTGTCGTAGAGAATGAAGTCCCACACCTCCCAAGAGAGGCCGGGGTTTTTGCAGGCGTTTTCGAGTTTGAGCTCCTCGATGATGCCGCCCTCGCGCCAGCCGGTTTTGCGCGGATCGACGCCGAGCGGGTGCATTTTGATTTCGGATGAAGCGTTGCCGCCGAGTCGCGAGCGGTCCTGCACGAGAATGACTTTTTTGCCGCGCCGCGCCGCGGCCAGCGCGGTTGCGATTCCGGAAAGCCCGCCGCCGGCGACAAGCACGTCGCACTTGAGATCGAGCTGGCGCATCAACGGCTCGTCCGCGAGCGCCTTGTAGGATGCGTGGGCGCCGCCCTTGACGAGCGGCGGGAGTTTCGCGCTTTTGCCGCCGGACGCGGGTGTTGGCGCGGGCGCGCCGCCGCTTGCGGATGCCGCCGCGAGGGTTGCCGCGCAGAGTGTTTGCGGCGCGGTCACGGCAATCGTGCAGCCGATCGCGGAAACGGCCGATTGGGTTAGAAATTTTCTTCTGCTGATTTGGTTGGGTTTCATGAGGGGAAAGGGGAGGGTGTGAAGAGGGAATGTATTGGGGCGGTGAGTTGAGCGCGGCAAACAATTACTGGGCGGCGGATGAAAAAAGCCGCGGTTTTTATTGTTCCCCACGGGGGCTTGCAGACTCGACGCCAGGCGGTCGAATGGCAAGCTCGCCAGTCCCGCCGCCGGTTCCGGGCGGCGGTTTCTATTTCTCTGCCTGCATTTCGCGGAGGATCGACGTGATGTAGGGAAGGAGTTGTTTTTTGCGGCTGACGATTTCAGCGAGCTCGAAGATTTCGTTTTTCTCAAGGTGCGGGTAGGAAATGCGGCTGATGAGATCCTTGTCGCCGCGGACGAGCAGCAGCGAGTTTTGCGAGTTGATGTCGGTCACAAGCAGGCAGGCAAAGTCGAGGCGCTCGGTTTTGATCAATTCGCCGAGCGCGAGGGAAAGCTCCTTGGCGTGCTTCCAGAAGTTGGCGAAGCCGAGCTCCTCGACTTGCGAGACGGCAAAGTGGCTTCCGTTTTCCTCGTAGATTTTCAGGTCGGCGCGGATCACCGATTCGGGGGTGTTGGCGAGGATGACGGAGCCGGAGCTGAAAATCTCATCGGCAAGCGCGCGCGAATCCACGCCCGCGATTTCGGAAAGCCAGGCGAGCAGCTCGGTGTCCTTGGGCGTGGTGGTGGGGCTGTTGAGATGGAGTGTGTCGGTGATGATGCCGCTCATCATGAGCCCGGCGATGTCGGGCGCGGGGCGGAGGTTGTCGCGGCGGAAGAGGTCGGCGATGATTGTGCAGGTGGAGCCGACGGGTTCGTTTATGAAGAGGATGGGTTGTTGCGTGTTGAGCGGGCCGAGCCGGTGGTGGTCGATGATCTCGGTGATGGTGACTTCGTGCGCGCCGGGGACCGCCTGGTTCATTTCGTTGTGGTCAACGAGCACGAGGCGCGTTTGCACGGGTTTGATGACGTCGGATTTGGAGATGATTCCCTGAAGGCGTCCGTCCTCGCCCGTGACGAGATAGGCGGGGATGTTCGAGGAGGCCACGCGGCGGCGCAGTTCGCCGAGGGGCAGTTCGGCGGAGATCGAGGCGAATTTGCGGTCGAGGAGCGGTTCGATGGTGCCGGCGGTGCGCACGACCCACGCGGTGGTTGCGGAATCGTAGGGGCTGCTGATGACGCTGACGCCGGCGGCCCTGGCTTGCTCGACCACCTCGGTGTCGATGGGGAGGTTGCCCGTCACGATGAGCGCGCGGACTCCGAACTGGATGGAGCGTTGTTGAATGTCCCAGCGGTCGCCGACGATGATGATTGTTTTGTTGATGGGGATGCTGCCGCTTTCGGTTTGCTTGCCGAAGGAGCGTATGTCCATGGCGCCGATGCGCACGTAGAGGTCCTCCATGCGGTCGGGGTCGTGCAGGTGGAGGATGTTGGCGTTGAGGGCGCGGGTGACGTGGGCGAGGGTGGTTTCGACCTTGCGCATGTCGCGCGGCGCGCGCAGGCGCGGGGTGAAGTAGCCGCCGAGTTGGAAAATGGAGATTGTGCCGAGCACGCGCTGGTCGCCGGTGGTGACGGGGAGCACGCGCACGTCATGTTCGTCGATCAGCTCGAGGGCCTCGGCGCAGGTGGCGGTTTCGGGAAGCGAAATGACGTCGCGCACCATGACGTCGTGCACGCGCGGGGTGACGTCGCTCAGGTAGAGGGGCAGGGGTGTGCCGAACTTGCGCAGGACGGTGTCGATGCGGGCGTTGGAATTGCCGCAGCGGGCGGGGATGTAGCCGTGTTCGCCGCGCGCCTTTTTGTAGGCGGCGTAGGCGATGGCGGAGCAAATGGCGTCGGTGTCGGGGTTGCGATGGCCGATGACGTAGGTTGCCGCGGGGGCGGAGTTGTCGGAAGACGGAGGCATTGAGCGGGTGTGTGATTGGAAGATTTGTCCCTGACTGTGCGGACAATGTGCGGGCCGATTGGCCGAAAATCAATAATTCTGGCGCGCCGTGGCGGCAATCGGGATTTTTTTACCGCGATCATGACGGTCTTGGTAGACCAAGGGCGCGGGGTTTTTTGAAAACTGAGACGGCCGCGTTCAAAATTTTACGCAAAAAACGCAAAAATAATGTGCCGAACAAACGGAAATCGAGGCTTCGCATACCCGCGTTTTTCTATCTAATCGGCGGCTTTCCATAATTCCAACCTATGCAACAAGCTCCCCTCTCAGCTCATCAACGGGTCGTAGTCACCGGTCTCGGCGCAATTACGTCGATCGGCCATGACGTGGATACGTTCTGGAATAACTTGCTCGCGGGCAAATGCGGCATCGACCGCATCACGCAGTTCGACGCGACGAATTACACCACGCAAATCGCGTCTGAAGTGCGCGATTGGAATATTGAGGACCACTGGGATCCCAAGGAGGCGCGCCGCAACGACCGCTACACGCATTTCGGCATTGTTGCCGCGAAACAGGCGTTTGCCGACGCCAAGCTCGACATGTCAAAGGAGGACCCCGACCGTGTCGGCGTGCTCATAGGCTCGGGCATCGGCGGCATGGCCACGCACGAGACGCAAATGGAGCGCCTCCTCAAACTGGGCCCGCGCAAGGTCTCCCCCTTTACGATTCCCTCGCTTATCAGCAACATGTGCAGCGGATTGTTCGCCATCGAAATCGGCGCGCGCGGCCCGAACTTTGGCATCGTTTCGGCCTGCGCCACGGGCACGCACAGCCTCGGCGAGGCCATGCACATGATTCGCCGCGGCGACGCGGAAGTCATGATCGCCGGCGGCGCCGAAGCCACGATCACACCCTTCTCGTGCGCGGCCTTCTGCTCTATGAAGGCCATGAGCACGCGCAACGACGACCCGTTGCACGCCAGCCGTCCCTTCGACGCCGGACGCGACGGCTTCGTGATGGGCGAGGGCGCGGGCGTGCTCGTCCTCGAATCGCTCGCCCACGCGCAGGCTCGCGGCGCGCACATTTATTGCGAACTCGTGGGCTATGCGGCCACATGCGACGCGCATCACATCACCATGCCCGATCCCGAGGGCAAGGGGCTTTCGATGGCCATGAAGCGCGCGCTCGCCTGCGCCGACATCGGACTCGACCAAGTCGATTACATCAACGCGCACGGCACCTCCACGCCCTACAACGACAAATTTGAGACGCTCGCCATCAAGAAAGTCTTCGGCGACCATGCGCGCAAACTCGCGATTAGCTCGACCAAGTCGATGACCGGGCACCTCCTCGGCGCCGCCGGCGGCATCGAGGCGGTGGTTGTGGTCAAGACGATCCAGACCGGCCAGATCGCGCCCACGATCAACCTCACCACGCCCGACCCCGAGTGCGACCTCGACTACGTGCCGAACGCCAAGCGCGCCGCCACCGTGAAGGTCGCCATGAGCAACAACCTCGGTTTCGGCGGCCAAAACGCCTCCGCGGTTTTCAAGGCGCTGTAAGGGCGGGATTATAATATTCAAACAATTCGCCCCCGGATGTGTTGATTCGGGGGCGATTTTTTTGCCCAAACCTTGGGCCGTTTCCCCGGGAAAAGGTTCGATTCTGTAACTGCCTTGGATAGGGCGGGCGCGCCGGGCGCGCCGAGAAATACGAGAGGCGACCGTCCTACTCAGGACGTCCTCGTTTTATTAACTGGTCCAACTCGCGCGACGCATAGCGCGTGCTGTGTCGCGCAAACTCACAGCCGCGCTTTCACCGTGCGGCGATCCTGGTCGAGGCGGCGGGCGGTTTCCTCGATGTTGCGGCCCGATTGCGCGTGGACTTGGCGCGTGTAGCGGCGCAGTAGGTCCTCGGCGGTGAGGCTGCCGTTTGCGAGCAGCGCGTTCCAGTCGCCGGTGTCGCCGCCGGACGCGTGCAGCGACGCGGGATGATATTCGCCGCGCACGAGGAGGTTTCGCATGCACTGTTCGAGTTCGCGGAAATTGCCGGGCCACGCGTAGGCGGCGCCGAGGTGCTTGCGTATCCACGCGACCGACTCGCGCGCGAAGGCGGGCGCCTCGCCGTCGCCGAGCAACTGGCGCGCGATGTGCGCGGCGAGTGTTTCGAGCTCGGCGGGCGCGTCGTCGAGTTGCTCGCGCAGGGATGGCGTGCGCACGACGTCGGAGCAGAGGCGGTAATAAAAATCCTCGCGAAAACGTCCGCCTCGGATTTCGGCGGGGAGGTCGCGATGCGTGGCGGCGATGATTTTTCCCTGAAAGGTGCGCGTGCCGGTGTCGCCGAGGCGCTGGAAGGCGCGCGACTGGAGCGTGCGCAGGAGTTTTACCTGGATGGCGGTGTCAACATCGCCGATTTCGTCGAGAAACACGGCTCCGTTTGCGGGGCAGATTTCGAGCCAGCCGGCGCGGTCGGCGAGCGCTCCGGTGAACGCGCCGCGACGGTGGCCGAAGAGTTCGGACTCGATGAGGGTGGGGGAGAGCGCGGAGAGGTTGAGCGGGAAAAACGCGCCCGTGTAGTCGTCGGCAAATTCGCCGCGTCGCGCGTCGAAGGGGATGTAGCGCGAGAGGCCGATGGCGCGCGCGACGAGCTCCTTGCCGGTGCCGGAGGGGCCGGTGATGAGCGTGGCGTAATCGTGCATGCGCGAGTAGAGCGCGCGGCGGTAGCGCCCGATGTCGCGCGTGAATA
Source organism: Ereboglobus sp. PH5-5 (assembly GCF_029504805.1). NCBI lineage: Bacteria > Pseudomonadati > Verrucomicrobiota > Opitutia > Opitutales > Opitutaceae > Ereboglobus > Ereboglobus sp. PH5-5. The sequence continues at coordinate 66,195 of NZ_JAQFIT010000012.1, forward strand.
TGGACTCCCAGATTTGCGCGCGCAGGCGCACCATCGGCCTCGAGCCGCCCGCGAGCGCGCGGTGGATGTGGTGAAAGGCGCGGCGCAATTGAAACGCATACGCGAACAGGTGCGGCGCGGGTTCCTCGTCGAGAATCGCGATGCCGGGCAGGCGGAGCAGGCGTTCGAGCGTGTTGCGAAACGCGCCGTAGAAATTGGGGCGGATGGTCAGCTTGCTGTCCGGCGCGGTTTCGGCGCGGGAGGTTTCCTGCTTGCTTGCGGCGGCGCGGCGGCGTTCCTCGGATTCCTGGATGAGCGCGTCAAACTGGAGCGCGTAGGCGTGGTAGAGCCAGAAGCTCGCGACGTCGATGTAGGCGACCATTTCCTCGCGCGTGATGCCGCGCCCGTCCTTCGGCCAGCGGGCGCGGATTTTTTCGGCGAGCGTCTCGGAGCGCTTGAGGAGCGCGACGATGTTCGGATGCGTCAGCGCGTTGTCGTCGGATATGTGCTCGTTCCAGGCGGCGCCCGATTCGGTGAACGCGGACCCCAGGGCCTCGCGCTCCAATTGCACGCGCTCCGGCAGAAAATGATTCGACGCGCTGATGCGCCCCACGGCTTGGGCGAAGCGCAATTCATCGGGGGAGAACAAGCGTTTCATGGGTGTCTGTGTGTGGATGTGTGTGGATTTCAGATTGCGTGGCGTTATTTTGGAGTGCGGTGGCAGAGGGAGCGTTAGCGACCGGCGACACCGCTTTCGAATGGCGGAAAATTTTGCGACATTTCCAAAGCGGTGTCGGCGCTTCGCTCTGCCACCGCACTCCAAAGTGAAAAATGAGACAATCGCATATGGCAAAAAATGTCAATCAATCATCATAAAATGTCTATTTGATAAAATGACGCTTTTATTCATGTATTTATAATCACTTGTAGTGTAGTAAATTAATAAATTATCAAAAAACTTGGCACGCCATTGGCTAAACGGGGAGGCGTCATGAAAACCACGATCAAAAACCTCTCACTTGCGCGGCCCCTTCGCTGGGCCACGTTCTTAATGGCCATGTTTTCGATGCTCCTGTCGCTGGCCGTCCTCACGGGGACGTTGCGGGCGGCGGGCACGCTGACGCCGCTCGGTTCCGCCGACGCGCCGATTCAGATCCGCGAACATCAGGTCAACGTCACCATCAACAACGGCTTCGCGCAGACCGAGGTGTTGCAGACGTTCTTCAATCCCAACGGCGCCGACCTCGAGGCGATCTACGCGTTTCCCGTTCCGAAGAGCGCGAGCCTTTCCGAGGTCACCATCCAAACCGGCGAGAAGACATTGCACGGCGAGGTGCTCCGCAAGGCCGACGCCGAAAAAATCTACGGCGAGGAAAAGGCCAAGGGCAACGATGCCGGGCTCGCCTCGAAAAACGGCTACCAGAATTACGAGTTTCGCGTGAGCCCCGTGCGCGCCAACGCCGAGGTTCACTTGCGCTTCGTGTATTACCAGTCGCTCGAAATCGACACGGGCGTGGGCCGCTATCTGTATCCGCTCGAGGAGGGCGGCACCGACGACATCGCGAGCTCGTTCTGGCAGCCGGCAAACGCGCAGGTCGAGGGACGCCTCTCGATCAACGTCGAGCTGAAATCCGCCTGGCCCGTCGAGGACTTGCGCTCCCCGGGCAACGAAGCCGCGGCGAATATCCAAAAACTGGATACAGGCCATTGGAAGCTCACGCTCGAGCGCGACCGCGCGCAACTCGCGCAGGACTTCGTGCTCTACTACCGGCTCGCCGCCGACCTTCCCGGACGCGTCGAGGTGATTCCCTACCGCGCGTCGCCGGACAAGCCGGGCACGTTCATGGCCGTCGTCACGCCGGGCCTGGACCTGCAGCCGATCAGCTCGTCGGATTATATTTTTGTGCTCGATATCTCGGGATCCATGCAGGGGAAAATCGCCACGCTCGCCAACGGCATCGCAAAAGTGCTCGGCCAGATGAATCCCGGCGACCGCTTCCGCATCATCACCTTCAACCAAGGCTCGAGCGAAGTGTTTCCGCTGACGGCGGCCACGCCCGAAAATGTGGCGCGGGCAATCAAGGTCGTGCAATCGCTCCACGCAAACGGCAGCACAAACATTTACTCCGGCCTCAAGCTCGCGCTCGACAGCCTCGACGCGGATCGGGCGACGAGCGTCATACTCGTCACCGACGGCGTGACCAACGAGGGCATTGTTGACCCGAAGAAATTTTACGCGCTGCTCAAGAAAAACGACGTGCGCTTTTTCGGGTTCCTCATGGGCAGCAGCGCGAACTGGCCGCTCATGCGCGTGATGGGCGAGGCGACCGGCGGCTTCTACGCGGGCGTGTCGAACGCCGACGACATTGTGGGGCAAATCCTGCTCGCAAAATCCAAGGTCACCCACGAGTCGCTGCACCACGCCACGTTCAAGTTCAGCGGCGGCGCAACCTCGGGACTCACGGGCGATCTGCCCCAAAAAATCTACCGCGGGCAGCAACTCGTTATCTTTGGCCGCTACAACAAGGCCGGCCCCGCCACGCTCACGCTCAACGCCAAGCTCACCGGCGAGGACAAAACCTACGCGACCAAATTCAACTTCCCCGAGGTTGACACCGACAATCCCGAACTCGAACGCCTCTGGGCGCTCGCGCAAATCGAGCAGATTGAGTTGCTCGAAAACATAGGCCAGATGCCGCCGTCCGAGTCGAAGGACGCCATCGCCGACCTCGGCGTGATGTATCAACTCGTCACCGACCACACCTCGATGGTCGTGCTCGACGACGCCACGCACGCCGCGCGCGGGATCGAGCGTAACAATCAAAAACGCATCGCCCTCGAGCGCGCCGCGCAAAGCGTCCGCGCGCAGCAGTCCGCGAAAAATTACCAGGTGGACGCGCAACAACCCACTTACTCCGCGCCCGCCCCGCATGTCAGTCGCTCGCGTGGTTTCGGCGGCGGCGGTGGCGGTGCGCTGGAGTTCCGCGACGTGGCGCTGATGGCGCTGTTCGCCGGCGTTGTCGCGGCCCTCGCCGGCATGAGGCGCCGGACGATGAAGCGGCAAAAAGAATAAACGGATGTCGCGCCGAACCGTGGGGGCGCACCTTGCGTGCGCCCTCGTGTGCGAAAAACTATTTGCGAACGCAACCGCAGAGCCTGCGCGAACGAGGGCGCACGCAAGGTGCGCCCCCACACCTGCAAATTATTGTTCGTTCACCAATATCATGAAACCACATATTATAATTTTTCGATTTATTATATTAATCGCATTATTGGGATTACGTTTGGGGAGCTTTTGAAAAATATAAAAATGAAACGCATCCCATTCATCACCCTCGCCCTCGCCGCGCTCGCGCTTCTTGCCGCCGCGCTGCCGTCGTTCACGAGTGCGTTCGAGTTCACACGCGAATCCTTCGCGCGCGGCGAAATCTGGCGCGTGCTAACCGCGCATCTTACACATTTCGACGCGGCGCATTTGCGCTGGGATGTGTTTGCGCTGCTGCTCCTCGGCTCAATGGCGGAGTTGAAGTCGCGGCGCGACTGGCTTGTGACACTCGCCGTGTCCGCGCCGCTGATCACGCTGGCCGTTTGGATTCTCCAGCCGCATTTCGAGACGTATCGCGGTTTATCGGGGCTTGATTGCGCGGCCTACGGTGTCGTGGCGGGGCATTTGTTGCGCGACGGCTGGCGCGAGCGTCACACGCCCACGCTCGCGCTTGGCGTGCTGGCGTGCGGCGGCGCGCTGGCGAAGTGCGGTTACGAGCTGATCACGGGCAATCCGTTTTTTGTCGGCGAGACCGAGGCGTTTGCGCCCGTGCCGCTGGCGCATTTGGTTGGTGCCTCAATCGGTGTGCTAACTGTGTTCGTGCGCGGTTTTGTCAGCGAGATGTGCACTGGATGCACGAATACTTCCGGTGGCGTGGCTGGTAGCGTGAGCACTGGATTGGCCCAGTAGGACTAAGCTATGGCCACCTTTGGGTGGGTTGTGTGGTGGGGTTGACTCGCGTGTATTTGGAGGCCAGGCGCAAAGCGCCGCCCTTCCAAATATAATTTATCTATTGTAGATAAACATATTAGGCAATTTAAAGGACGTTTGAGGTTGGTAAATTATTGTGAATACAGCCCTCTTCTTAGAATGATTCTAAGTTTTTGTTGCATTTTAGACGCATTCTAATTTCATCCCGAAGATCAGAAATTCAGAAATCCTTACCATTTTCAATGGCTCACTCGACGACACATCATTCTGACGACCTCGCGCAACGTCTCGCGGACAGCGGTTTGCGCAACACCCCGCAGCGTGAACTCGTTTACCAGAGCATTCTCGCCCGCCGCGATCACCCGACCGCCGAGGAGATTTTCGCGCGCGTCAAGGCCGAGACGCCCACCATCTCGCTCGCCACCGTTTACAACTGCCTCGAAACGCTCATCGAGTGCCGCCTCGTGCGCGCCGTGCATTTCGAGCGCGCCTCGACCCGCTACTGCCCGAACCTCGTCCCGCACGCGCATTTTCACGACAGCAAAACCGGCGTCACGCACGACATCGACCTGCCGGAGGAACTCCTCGCCGCCCTCAAAAAACTCCTCCCCGAAGGCTACACCGCCGACATGATCGACATCACCTATCACGGCCGCGGGGCGGAAAAGCCTGAAAAACTAAACGACTGAAAGGCTGAAAACAGAAACCAAACGCTTACACTCGCCACTTTTCCCACCATTACAACTCCGACCTTTAGCCTTCAGGCTTGGCAGACTGTCGCTTCGCTCGAAACAGGTCTTCAGAACTTCACATCATGCACACGCTCGAAATCCGCGACCTCGTTGTCGCCCTCACTGAAACACCCGACAAGCCCATCGTCAAAGGCGTCAGCCTCACGATCAAATCCGGCGAAGTTCACGCCATCATGGGGCCCAACGGCACAGGCAAATCCACGCTCTCCAAGGCCGTCGCCGGCCATCCCGATTACACGATCACCGGCGGCGACGTCCTCCTCGACGGCAAATCCATCCTCGAAATGGAGCCCGACGAACGCGCCCGCGCGGGCATCTTCCTCGCGTTCCAGTATCCGAGCGAAGTCCCCGGCGTTTCCATTGCCAACTTCCTCCGCGCCGCGCTCCAGGCCCGTCTCGGCGAGGGCGAGGACCTCGACGCCGTCGGTTATTACAAAAGCCTCTACGCGAAAATGGACATGCTCAAAATCGACCGCAAGTTCACCTCGCGCGCCGTCAACGAAGGCTTCTCCGGCGGCGAAAAAAAGCGCTGCGAAATCCTCCAGATGGCCATGCTCGAGCCCGCCTTCGCGCTCATGGACGAAACCGATTCCGGCCTCGACATCGACGCGCTGAAAATCGTCGCCGAGGGCGTCAACCAGCTCCGCGGCCCCAAGCTCGGCGTCCTCCTTATCACGCACTACCAGCGCCTCCTCAACCACATCGTCCCCGACCACGTGCACGTCATGTATGACGGACGCATCGTGAAGAGCGGCGACAAAACCCTCGCCCTCGAACTCGAGGAAAAAGGCTACGACTGGCTCAAGACGGAAACCGCCGTCTAAAGTCCGCGCCGCCACCTCCGTCCATCAGTCATATCGGTCCCATCCGTCCCATTCCTTTCCGCATCATGCAACCTTTAGAACAACCAGCCATTCCCGATGCACAAGAAGCGGCGCAAGCCGCCGCGATTGGCATCGACCAGTCCGCGGGCGATTTTTCGTATGACATCAAATACGATTACGACGCGGGCAACGGCCTCACGGAAAACACCGTCCGCTACATCAGCGCCGTCAAAAAAGAGGCGCCTTGGATTCTCGATTTCCGCCTCAACGCGCTCAAAACATTTCTCGCCAAACCGCTTCCCACGCACTGGGCCACGCGCGATCTCGAAAACATCGATTTCGAAAAAATCCGCTACTACCTCGCGCAAGGCCAGAAGCCCAAGCGCACATGGGACGAAGTGCCCGAGGACATCAAAAAAACCTTCGAACGCCTCGGCATTCCCGAGCAAGAGCGCAAATACCTCGCCGGCGTCGAGGCGCAATTCGACTCCGAGGCCGCCTACTCCAACGTGAAGGAAATCGTCGCCAAGCAGGGCGTCATCTTCATGAACTCCACCGAGGCGCTCCGCGAGCACCCGGAGATCTTTCGCAAATGGTTCGGCAAAGTCATCCCGACCAGCGACAACAAATTCTCCGCGCTCAACAGCGCCGTGTTTTCCGGCGGCTCGTTCATCTACGTCCCGCCCGGCGTCAAGGTCGCGCAACCGCTCCAGGCCTACTTCCGCATCAACGCGGAAAACTTCGGCCAGTTCGAGCGCACGCTCATCATCTGCGACGAAGGCTCCGAAGTCACCTACATGGAAGGCTGCACCGCGCCGAAGTTCAGCACCGCCACGCTGCACTCCGCCGTTGTCGAACTCGTCGCCCTCAAGGGCGCGAAAATCCAATACATCACCGTCCAAAACTGGGCGTCCAACGTCTACAACCTCGTCACCAAGCGCGGACTCGCGCAGGAGGACGCCGAGATCAAATGGATCGACTGCAACATCGGCAGCCGCCTCACCATGAAATATCCCGGCGTCGTCCTCAAGGGCCGCCGCGCCCGCGGCGAAGTCATCTCCATCGCCCTCGCCAACGACGGACAGCACCAGGACACCGGCGCGAAAATGATCCACGCCGCCGACGAAACCACCTCGACCATCGTGTCGAAATCCATCTCCGTCGGCCAGGGCCGCGCCACCTATCGCGGTCAGGTTTACATCCCGAAGCACTTGAAAGGTTGCAAAAATAACACCGAGTGCGACGCCCTCCTCATCAACACCAACAGCCGCACCGACACCTATCCGGCGATCACCGTGCGCGGCGACAAGCACGCCACGCAACACGAGGCCAGCGTCTCGAAAGTCAGCGAGGAAATGATCTTCTACATGCAGCAACGCGGCCTCACCGAGGCGCAGGCGATGAGCCTCGCCGTCAACGGCTTCATCAACGACCTCGCGAACCAGTTCCCGATGGAATACTCCGTCGAACTCAAGCGCCTCATCGAACTCGAAATGGAAGGCTCCGTCGGCTGAGGCCGCGCTTCACGCGACCTCAACCTAATGAAGAATGAAAAATGAATAATGTAGAATGAGACAGAAGCAGCCACTCACCGAAAGCACGCTTGCGCAAGGAGCGGCGGCTTTCTAGCCGCCGGACGCGACACAGTCGCGCCCCATTCTCCATTTTTCATTATTCATTCTCCATTAGCTGCGCATCACCAAATAACGACCAACCACATTTTGCACATGCAATCAGCAGAACAACCAAAAGCATTCACCTCCCAAGAAGCAGCGCCGCAATGGTGGCAGGAAACCCGAGCCGCCGCATGGGAACGCTACAGCACCACGCCGCTCCCGGCCCGCGATGACGAACGCTGGCGCTTCTCCGACATCGCCGCCATCACGCTCGACGGCTACAACCTGAAAGGCGCGGACGGCCAGCCCGTGGACGGCGCCGGCGTCGCCGCCCTGTCGCCATTCACCAAAACCAAATACGCCGCGTCGCTCACCTTCGTGAACAACCGCCTCGCGCACCGCGCGCCGCTCCCCGGCGACCTCGCCACCAAGGGCGTCATCTTTTGCCCGCTCGACGAAGCCATCGAAAAATATCCGCAACACATCCAGGCCTACCTGCAAAAACACGACGTTGCGCTCGGCAGCGAAAAATTCACCGCCCTCAACACCGCCCTCACCACCAGCGGCGCGCTCCTCTACGTCCCGAAAGGCGTCACCATCGCCACCCCGCTCCTCCTCAAGCACATCGCCGCCGGCGACGCCACCAGCGTCTATCCGCACACGCTCGTCATCCTTGAGGACAACGCCCGCGCCACCCTCGTCGAATACTTCGCCAGCGCCGAGCCCGGGGCCCGCCACTTTGCCAGCGGCGTCAACGACCTCCACGCCGGCCCCGGCGCGCACCTCACCTACATCGGCGCGCAAACCTGGTCAACGAACACCCTCGCGTTCCAAACCAACTCCATCGTCGCGCAACGCGACGCGCGCATCCTCTCGCTCAACGTCCACCTCGGCGGACGCCTCGCGCGCCACGAATCGCACTCCCGCCTCCAAGGCCCCGGCGCGCACTCCGAAATGCTCGCGCTCACCGTCGCCACCGGCGCGCAAAAATTCGACCAGCGCACCCTCCAAACACACCAGGCGCCCAACACCTCCTCCAACCTCCTCTACAAAAACGCGCTCCTCGACACCGCGAAGACGATCTTCTCCGGCCTGATCGTCGTCGAACCCGACGCGCAAAAAACCGACGCCTACCAGTCGAACCGCAACCTCATGCTCAGCGACGACGCCGAGTCGAACAGCCTCCCCGGCCTCGAAATTCAGGCAAACGACGTCCGCTGCACGCACGGCTCGACCAGCGCCCGCATCCCCGCCGAGCAGGAGTTCTACCTCCAATCCCGCGGCATTGATCCCAAAAGCGCGCACGAACTCCTCGTCGCCGGCTTCTTTGAGGAAGTCCTCGCCAAACTCGAAAACGAAGAAATCCGAACCGCCCTGCGCGCAATGATCGAAGGCAAATTTAAAAAATAAGAATTAACCACGGAGGACACGGAGAAACACGGAGAATACTGCGGGGCGTTGCTTGCGACGCCCGGTTTTCCTAAAAATCTCCGTGCCACTCCGTGTCCTCCGTGGTTAAAAAATAAAATCCAACAAACCCACCCGCCATGTCCAAAGAACGCACCCTCTCCCGCGAAATCACCGCCACCCAAATCCCCAGTGGTGACAAGCAAACCCTCGCCGCCGGCACGAAAATTTTCCTCCACCAAACGCTGGGCGGCAGCTTCACCGTGCAAACCGATTTCGGCCTCTACCGCATCGACGGAGCCGACGGCGACGCGATCGGCGAATCCGTTGCCGATCACCGCGTGCACACCGAAACGCTCGAGGGCGGCGCGCCCAACCCCGAGGCGATCTGGGATCAGCTCAAAAAAGTTTACGACCCGGAAATCCCGGTGAACATCGTCGACCTCGGCCTCGTTTACACGATGGACGTCGAAAAAGTCGACCCCGCCGCCGATGCCGCCCCCGACGCGTCTCCCGCCTACAAAGTCAGTGTCGCCATCACGCTCACCGCCCCCGGCTGCGGCATGGGCCCGGCGATTGCGGAGGACGCCAAAAGCAAAATCCTCCTCGTCCCCGGCGTGAGCGACGCCGAAGTCCGCATCACCTGGGAGCCGCCCTGGAACCAGTCCATGATCAGCGAAGAAGGCAAAATGAAGCTCGGCCTCATCTGATCGCGGAGGGTTTTTGTCTGTTCGGGCAGTAATCCGAATTGCGCAACACCCGCGCGCGGGCGCGCCCCGGTTTCGCTCACTCGTTCGCAAACGCCGGGCTCGAATAGCTTGTGTCCGGCGGGTTGGAACTGGGCACCGGAAAACCGAAAAACTCCGGTTGCGCCCCCAGCTCGCGCCACGCGCTTTTTCCGCCCCGGTTGACGCGTGTGCGATGCGTTATCATGCCCTTTCGAAGCATGTGTTTCAACTCGCCGACATTGTGCGGACCGAACACATTTCCATCCTCGTCCGCATACGTGAAAACATCATCGCTCTCTTGAATTTGCCTGAGGCTTTTTTTGTCGAAGGGCGACTTCGAGTAGGACCCCGGCGGCGGCGCCACATTGCCGGGAACCACCGTGAAGAATTCAGGGAATGAATACAGCTTGCCCCATCCGCCGTCCGTGTCCTTGCGCGCCAGGGTGTCGGGGCGCACGGTGCCGTTTTTTATCATTGTGCGAATTTCCACGGGGGTGAGCGGGGGGGAGTCCGTTCCATTTTTGGTTTTTATGATGAACATAGGGCAAAATATAAAAATGACGTTCGGGGCTCTGACAGCGTCATGAAACATCGGTTCTGTTTATTTGGGATTTACGTGCAAATAATCGCATGGATTTGCATTGCGGGGAACGCGCGCCGCATTCCAAAATCCGCCGGTTTTCTGTCAACTCGAAATGCCTCGATAATAGTCTTTATGCGCCAACAAATCGAGTTACACGTATTGGCAGCCAGCATCCGGCGTGGCGCATAATTATAAATTACAATCCGATCAACTTAATGCACTTGGACAATGAATCCCTCTTCACCCTGCTGCCGTGGCTTTCGCCGGCGCTGGTGTTTTTGGTGGGCGCATGCATCGGGAGTTTTCTCAACGTGTGCATCTACCGCATTCCCGCCGGCAAGTCGGTCGTGCGGCCCGGCTCGCATTGCGTTTGCGGCAAACCGATCGCATGGCATGACAACATTCCGATTCTCGGCTGGCTGGTCTTGCGCGGGCGCGCGCGCTGCTGCGGAGCCAGTGTTTCGCCGCGTTATCCCTTTGTCGAGCTGCTCACGGCCTCGCTTTTTCTCGCCTGCTGGCTTTTGTTTCCGCCGTTCAAGGCGCTAAGCGGCATGCTTATGGTGAGTTTTCTGATATGCGGGGCGTTTATCGACATCGACCACTTTGAGCTTCCCTCCGTGTTCACCATAGGGTTGGGCATCGCGGGGATAATACTTTCCTGCCTCGTGCCGTCGTTGCACGGCCAGTCGCACGAAATTTTTGCCCTCGCCGCCCTGCGCTCCGGGCTTCTCAGCCTGCAGGGCCTGCTGATTGGCTCGGCGGTGATCCTGTGGATCGCCCTCGTCGCGGAGGCGCTGCTCAAGAAGGAGGCCATGGGCTTCGGCGACGTGCTGCTGGTCGGCGGCATCGGCGCGTTTTGCGGATGGCAGGGGGCGGTGTTTTCAATTTTCGGCGGGGCGTTTCTGGGCCTGCTTTGCGTGGCGCTGGTCTTCGCGTGGAACGCGGTCGCCTCGAAAAAAATCCGCGTCAAGTCGCTCGAGTCCCCCGAAAAGGAGGACGAGCTGAACAGGCATTCCCACATTCCCTTCGGCCCGATGCTCGCCGCGGGCGGGCTTGTTTATTTTCTTCTTGCTCACAAATGGATTGATCCGGTGCTCGCCAGTATAAACGCGATTATCTGGAAATAATATAAGCGGATTTCCGTTTTGCCGCGGCGGGCGGTCGCGAATTATATAAAATAATAATTATTTAATTGTCGATCACCACGCGCAGTCCGCGCCAAGGCGCAGCGTGTAGCCGTCGAATTTGCCGCCGGCGCGCGCGGTGACGGAGGCGGAAGCCGCCCAGCGCCCGCCGCCGCGCCAAATCAGGCCGGCGTCAAGCTCGGCGCTCAAGCCGCCAAAGTCGGCTTTGATTGCATCCCCGGCAATGGCCATCCGGGTTTCCCCGTCGAATTCGTGCAGGGCGCTGAGACGGACGCGCGGAATCAAATGCCCGCGCTTGAGCGGCCATGCGCGATCAAAGGCAACGGCAAGGCGCGCGGCCAGGCTCGTGAAATCGGCAATTTCATACATGCGCCCAAAGCGGTCGGTTGTGTTGTCGATGTCGTGGCACTGGTGCTCGAAGGCGGCGAGCGGTTCGACGCGCCAGCCCGATTTAGTGCCGAAGGCGCGGCCGATTTGGATGGTCGCGCCTATGTCGTCGCCATCGGTCGAAAAAGTGGAGGCCCCGGGAGCGCTGATGTCGTAGCCGGCCCTGGCCCCTCGCACGATGACGGCGGCGTTCCAGGCCTGTCCGGCGAGTGCCGCGTAGAGGCCGGCGCCGCGAATGTCAGCCTTGGTTCTTGTTCCGCGCGAGAGTTCCATTTCGGCGTCGAGGAGATCGGCAAAGAGTCCCAGCCTGAATGTGCGACTCCCGGTTTTGCGGACAAGTCCCGCGCCGGCCTGCAAACCGGCGATCTCAATGGACGCGCCGGTGTAAACGGTTTGGTTGGCGCGATCCCTCCGATAGGCGAGGCCGGCCCAGAGGTCGGCGTTGCGGGCGCGGGGATTTTCGGAAATACGCAGATCGTCGAGGCGCGCGAGGAGCGTGTCGAAGGCGGCGCGACCGGCTTGCAGCGCGATGGCGTCGGTGCCGGCGACGGCGGGGATCTCGGGCGAAAAGTTATCAAGCACAAGACGCCATTCGCGAGCGGCGGCGGCGTTGTCGGGAAGGAACAGGTAATCGTATGCGCCGACGACAAAACGCGACCCGCCGGCGAGCGCAAAGGCGTCACCGGGGCTCGCCGCCCCGGCGGTGATGAGCGCGGGCGTGGAGGCGGGCAGCGGCGAGCGGTCGGCGGTGGCGCGCGTATCCGTTAATTGGATACGGACCGTCGTTTGTCCCGACGCGGAGCCGGAGATGGCGAGCGAGCCGGCTCGCGGCTCCGCGCCGTCGGCGAGCAGGAGGTCGAGCGTGAGCGTGCCGCGCGCGGCGGCGTAGTCGCCCGCGATGGCAAGGTGCGCGGTGGAGAGGTTCACGAGGCCGCGGTTGCTGGTGAGCGAGGCGACGGCCTGGTCGTGGCCGGCGAGATCGAGCGCGGCGCCGGAGTGCACGGTGTGGCGCGAGTCGCGCGCAAACACGTTTGCGGCGGCGGCGCGCAGCGTGCCGGTTTGGACGAGCGTGGCGCCCCTGTAATCGGCGGACGCGGCGAGCGTGAGCGTGCCCGCACCCGCCTTCGTGAGCGCACCCGAACCGGTGATTGCGCCGCGAAGGACGAGCGTGCCGCCGTCCGCGGTTGCGATGGCGGCGGTTGTTTCGGGAGCGATTGATATCGGCGCGGTGATTTCTACTTCGGCGGAGGCGGCGAGCGAGAGTGTGCCGTTGCCGGTTATGTTGATGGCGGGGGTGTCGAGTTGCGCGGCGCGCGTGAATGCGATGACGCCGCCCTCAAGCGTGATGCCGCCGTGAAATGTGTTGGCGGCGTTCTCGAAGGCGAGCGTGCCCGCGCCGGTTTTGCGGAGGCGTCCTGTCGCGCCGGCGAGCGTGCCTGTGACAACACTCGCGGCGTCGGCGGTGATGGTGTCGCCGGTGAAGGTTGTCGTGGCGTTCCCCGAGACGATGATGTCGGAAACGGTGACGGCGGTCGGAATGTCGATTGGCGCCGCGGTGTTTTGAAAGGTGACGCGGTCGCCGTCGGCGAAGCGCGTGACCGTGCCGGTGTCGGTCCATTGGCCGACGTGCGCGCCCGTCCAGAGGTTCGCGGTCGCGCCGGTGCCGCCCGTCCATGCGAGCGCGCGCGACATGTCCACTTGCGTTTCGACGAGAAGGAGGCTGCCGCTGGTTTTGAGCACGGCCTTGCGCCGGAAGTCGTCGAGTTGCTCCGCGCCATCGACGGTGAGGGTGACGGCGGGCGCGAGCGCGGCGAGGTTGCCGAGGTTGTAGGTGCCGCTTTGGATGTGTCCGCCAACGTCGATTGTGTTCGCGCCCGTAATGTTGAGCGAGACGGCGTGGATGCGGTCGGATTCGAGATAACCGTCGGACGCCACGCCGTCGTAAAGTGTGAACGCGAGCGTGGCGTTTTCGAGCGCGAGCGCGCCGCCGAGCGTGAGCGTGGCGGGCGCGGTGGAGCCGCCGGCGGTGGCGAGCCGCATGGAGCCTTGCGCGACGCGGAGCGTGCCGAGAAACGCGGTGGCGTCGGCGTCGAGAAAGATGAGCGCGCCCGCGCCGGTTTTTGTGAGCGTGGAGTCGGCGGCGGAGGCGAGCGCGCCGGAAAGCGCGAGCGTGTTTGTCCGCGTGTCGATGATGCCCGACGAGGCGGGCGCGAGCGTGATGGTGTTGGCGAGGGTTTGTTCGTTGGCGTCGACGCGGAGCGTGGCCCCGCTCGCGGAGGCGAAGCGGATTTCGTTTGTGGTCGCGCCGAGTTGCGCGGCGTTGGAAATGGCGAGCGTGCCTCCGGCGAGCATGACGCCGCCGGTGAAGGTGCTGTCGGCGTTCGCAAGAAGGAGCGTGCCGGAGTCGCGTTTTTCGAGCACGCCGCCGCCGGTGAGCGCGGCGGCGAGGGTGAGCGTTTTTCCCGCGCCAACGGTCGCGGCGATGGCGCCGGCGTCGAGTTGGAGCGTGTTGTTTTCGCCGGCCAGGACGAGCGTGCCGGAGCCGCCGATTGCCGCGCCGTCGCGGAGTGTGACGCCGGTTGTCGCGGTGGTGACGATGGTGAGAAGACCGCCATCGACGAAGAGCGTGGAGGTGGCGAGAAACGCGGCGGAGCCCGAGAGCGCGCCGATGCCGCCGAGCGCGCCGCCGCCGACAGTGTATGCGGAGGCGTTGAGTTTTGCGCCGGCGTTGCCGAGGAGAAGCGCGCCACCGGTGATGTTGATTGCGCTTCGGTAGTTGGAGTTGTCGGCGTTGAGAACGAGCGCGCCGTCGCCGGTTTTGTTGATAACATGGCCGATGGCCGCGCCGCTTGAGCCGCCGTCGGCAATGGTGTCGAGCGTGCGGTCGGCGGCGTTCGCATCGCCGATAACGTAGCGCGTGTCCGGGCCGGTGATGTCGAAGTTCACGATGGCGTTGGTGCCGGTGATGTAGAGAAAGCCGCCGCTCGCGCCGGTGGTGCCGGAGGATTTGTTGCCGGTGCTGGTGGCGGATGTGGTGGCGCGGATTGTGAGCGTGCCGCGATTTGTGAATATCGCCCCGCCGTTGCCCGCGGCGGTGTTGTCGGTGAACGTGACGTCGGCGAGCACCACCGAGGCCGCGGTGCTGGCGTTGACCGCGCCGCCGTGCGACGAGGCCGCGACGTTGCCCTTGAACCGCGCGCGTTCAACGACGACCGTGCCGCTGTTGGCAAAGAGCGCGCCGCCGGCGTTGGCCGTGTTGTCCGCAAACACAACATCCGTCAAAAAGGAACTGGTGTTTGCGCCGGTGTTGTAAATGGCGCCGCCATTGGTTCCGGCGGTGTTGTTCGAGAATGTGCCGCCGGTGAGGATGAGCGTGTTGCCGCCGCGGTAAACCGCACCGCCGTGGGTCGCGGCAGTGTTGCCGTCGAAATGGCTTTGCGTGATGGTGGCGTAACCGGTGCCGTAAAACGCCCCGCCGCTCGCGCCCGCTGTGTTGGAGGCAAAAACGGCGTTATGGATGCGCGAGGTGCCGTTTGTGATGAGCGCGCCGCCATTGCCCGATCCGGTGGAATTGAGCTCGAGGATGGCGTTGGCGAGTGTGAGGAGGACGCGGTTGTTGGTGATGCCGATGGCGCCGCCGTGTTTGTCGGCGCGATTGTTTTGAAACCTCACCGCGCCGTTGCCGGCGATGGCGGCCGGGGCGGGCGCGAAGTTGAGCACCATGCCGGACGCGGAGCCGTTGTAGGCGAACACGCCGCCATCGGTGCCGCTCGCGCCAAGGCCGTTGGCGAACACAAGCGTCGCCCCGTCGGCGACGAGGTAGGCGGTGGTGCCGGAGGCGTTGAGCGTGCGCGGCGCGGGATCGATGGTCGTGCTGGTTGTTATGAGGACCGGGTCGGCGCAAAGCGTGCCTAGTGCGAACGCGCAAATAAAAACCACAAAAAATCGGGATGTTGCGGGCATGTCGAGGGGTGTCGGGGGTTGCGAAACGCGGGGCTGTGTCGATGCTCTGACTACGTTGATATCCGGACAGCGGCAAGCCCAAGTTTTTTTGGCCATTCGCGCGATTTTCACGCTATTGCGCCGCGCGGGGTTTTTCCCATAGTCGGGGAAAATTTTCATCTCATGAGCGAGCTCAACGATCTCTACCAATCGGTCATCCTCGACCACAACAAGCGCCCGCGCAACCGCCGCAAGCTGCCCGCCGCCACGCGCGTCGCCACGGGCGACAACCCGACTTGCGGCGACCAGTGCACGGTGTATGTGCGCATGGACGCGGACCGCATCGGCGAGATCACTTTCGAGGGTTCCGGCTGCGCGATTTCGCAGGCGTCGGCCTCGCTCATGACCACGCAGCTCAAGGGCAAAACCGCCGCCGACGCGGAGACTACGTTTAACGAATTCGCCGAAATCGTGAAAACCGGCAACGCCCCCGAGGAGTTTTCCGAGCTGGCCGCGTTTGCGGGAGTGCACGCCTTTCCCGCGCGCATAAAATGCGCCACGCTCGCCTGGCACGCCGCCCTCGAGGCGCTCAAGCAGCCCGACAAAACGCCGGAGCCCCAACAATAAACCCGCGATTGCGCCGCCTTCCCATTTTCGAAATGACTTCACTCGCACACACCCGCGCCGATTTTCCCGCGCTCAACCAAAATGTCGGCGCGCATCCGCTCGTCTATCTCGACAACGCCGCCACCTCGCAAAAACCGCGCGCGGTCATCGACGCGATCTCGCGCTATTACGAACGCGACAACAGCAACGTCCACCGCGGCCTCCACGCGCTCTCCATGCGCTCGACCGACGGCTATGAGGCCGCCCGCAAGCGCGCCGCGCAATTCATCAACGCCGCCGATCCCGCC
Organism: Ereboglobus sp. PH5-5; assembly: GCF_029504805.1. NCBI lineage: Bacteria > Pseudomonadati > Verrucomicrobiota > Opitutia > Opitutales > Opitutaceae > Ereboglobus > Ereboglobus sp. PH5-5. The sequence goes on from NZ_JAQFIT010000012.1 coordinate 82,448, forward strand.
GAGATCATTTTCACGCGCGGCACCACCGAGTCGGTCAACCTCGTCGCGCAAAGCTGGGGCGCGGCAAACCTCCGCGCCGGCGACGTCATCCTCATCACGGAAATGGAGCATCACTCCAATCTCGTGCCGTGGCAGCAAATCGCGCGGCGCACCGGCGCCACGCTCCGCTACGTGCCCGTCGCCGGCGAAAACGCGCAGCACGGGCTCGACCTCGACGCGCTCGACAAACTCCTCACGCCCGACGTGAGGCTGTTCGCCTTCACGCACATCTCAAACACCCTCGGCGTCATCAACCCCGTCGCCGAACTCTGCGCGCGCGCGAAAAAAATCGGCGCGCTCACGCTCGTTGACGCCGCGCAGTCAATCGGACACGAACCGATCGATGTCCGCGCGCTCGATTGCGACTTCCTCGCCTTCTCCGGACACAAAATGTGCGGCCCCACCGGCATCGGCGTTCTCTACGGACGCCGCGCGCTCCTCGACGCGATGCCGCCGTGGCAGGGCGGCGGCGGCATGATCGCCAGCGTCGAATATTTCAACACCACCTACAAACCCTCGCCCGAGCGCTACGAAGCCGGCACGCCCGATGTCTCCGGAGCCATCGGCCTTCACGCCGCGATGGATTACCTCGACGCCATCGGACGCCCGCTCATCGCCGAACACGACAACAGCCTCGCCGCGCAAGCCCGCGCCGCGCTCGCCGAGCTGCCCGGCATCCGCATCCTCGGCCCCGAGCAAAACAGCAAACGCGGCGGCCTGGTGAGTTTTGCGTTCAAGGACGTGCACGCGCACGACGTGGTCACCTTCGCCGACCAGGACGGCGTCGCCCTGCGCGGCGGCCATCATTGCAACCAGCCCCTCATGCGCAAACTCGGCCTGCCCAGCACCACGCGCGCCAGTTTTTATATCTACAACACGCCGGAGGAAATCGACACCTTGATAAAATCCCTCCACAAAATCCTGAAATTCTTCGGCAGTTAGTATTATTATTTAACCACGGAGGGCACGGAGAGACACGGAGACAGACAGAGCACAAATATTTCACCTCCGTGCTTCTCCGTGTTCTCCGTGGTTAATAAAAATTTCGAACAAACCATCCATGTCATCCGCCACCACCCCAGATAAACACCAAAGAACATGATATGCATGAAGCCTCATTTATTACCCCATTACGCCCTGCTCGCGTTCACTTTTCTCTGGGCGTTCATGACCACGGTTTTAACAGCGGCACCAGCCGGACGTCTTACCGCGATATACCACGACATTGAGTGCGAGTTCTCGCCGGGGCAGGAAACTTTGGCGCAAGAGCTGGCGCGCCGTTTGAACCAATATCACCACGAGACACCGGCAAGCACTGTCGCAGAAGAAACAGAAAGCAAGGAGCCGCTCAGTCCCGCTGAAATGCGGGCTCACCGCGATGATTATCTTCGCCATATTGCGTCACAGTTGAACCTGAAAAAGCCAACGGACTGGCAGGAGGAATGCTATGACGAATTTTTGAAAAATTACGAGGCGACTATGCGCGGTTATGCGGAAATGAGAAATTTTCCCACATTTATCAAAACGTGCGGGCGCATTACGATTTGGAACCGGCCTGAACTGATGCGCAGACTGGAGGCCGGAGAAAAGATTTCCGGCATGAGTTACGATCCAGTTGCGAAAAAAGTGGGGGCTAAATTTAGCTTTTTTAGTGAAACGCAAAAGAACATGGAGACTTTGTCTGTCGAAAGGGATTCTTTGCGCGCAGAATATCAACTGCTGCTTGATGGCGACAGTGACCACGTTTCTTATCGTGGGCGGGTGACGACAAAAAAACGCAACGCGTCACCTGCAAAAACGTCACCATCGAAAACTAAAAACACCGCGTCCAAGGAAAATACAGGATGGTTCCCGGTAATTATCCCCGATGTGGATGTTGATGCTCCAGTCCATGAACTTGCCGCCAAACTATGGAACGAATCTTTCATAAAGCTGTTCGAAGGTGTTGAGAGTATTCGCATCCCCCTTGTTGATTATCGTATCGCCAAAATCGTTCTGCATGAGACTGCGGAGATCGGCATTATAGATCATTACTATCGCAAGTCGGACAGGCGTTGGTTTTGCGATGGTGTGGCCAATTATATTTCCTGGCGGGTAGTTCGCGACATGCACGGTGAGTCTATCGCGACATCCGTCTATGATGTGCGCTCCCAGCTGACACGCTATGACAATCTGCGCGCCAAGATTGATCTGCGCAAATGGCCTGTTGCGGCAAAACAAACCGAAAAGGACCGCAAAAGTCGCCTCAACTCCGCGAATTACACCTTCGCCACGCAAGCGGTCTTTTTAATGAATCAAAAAGCAGGGAATGATATTCTGCCCCGCTTGTTTGCGGAGATCGGCAAAACACCCATAAGAAAAGTGTCGATGAAAACTGTGGAAAGCGCGTGGAAAAAACTAACCAATGGCAACTTGAGCGCCATTCTTGCCGAAGCGGTTGGTCAGCCCAATCCCAAAAATGAATCAACTCGCCCGTAATTCAGTTTGGCGAAAACTCCGAATATCTTGAATCGCGAGCCTTAACTAATACACACACATCTTACCACGGATTTATATATGATTGATACCACAACCACCCTCGTCGCGCTCCTTCACGGCCCGGACCAGCCCGGACTCGTCGCCAAAACCTCCGGCTGGATTTATGAAAACGGCGGCAACATTCTCCATGCCGACCAGCATCGCGATATGCAGGCCGAAATTTTTTTCCAGCGCATCGAGTGGACCGCCACAACCGGCAAGGGGCTCGCCTCTGATGGCACGCTCTTCAAGCGCTTCGCCGAAAACCTCGGCATGAACGTCCGCGTCGCCAACGCCTCGCACCGCACGCGCGTCGCCATTTTAGTGTCGAAGTTCGACCACTGTTTTCACGACCTCATCCTCCGATGGAAATCGGGCGACTACCACTGCGACATCGTCGCCATCGTATCAAACCACCGCGACCTCGAAGCCGCCGCGCAAAACTACGGGCTGCCCTTTCACCACATTCCCGTAACGGCGGAGACGAAACCCGCAGCCGAGGCCGCGCAACTCGCGCTCTGCGAAAAACTCGGCGTCGAACTCGTGATCATGGCGCGTTACATGCAAGTGCTCTCCGCCGATTTTCTGGGCAAGGCGACGTTTCCCGTCATCAACATCCACCACTCGTTCCTCCCCGCCTTCGCCGGCGGCAAACCGTATCACCAGGCGCACACGCGCGGCGTGAAACTCATCGGCGCGACCGCCCACTACGCCACGCCCGTGCTCGACGACGGCCCGATCATCCAGCAGGACGTCGCCCGAGTCACGCACCGTCACTGCGTGGAGGATTTGATTCGAAAGGGCCGCGACCTGGAAAAAATCGTCCTCGCCCAAGCCGTCCGCTGGCACCTCGACCACCGCGTGCTCATCTACGGAAACAAAACCGTGGTGTTTGATTGATCCGAGTGGAATGCCAGGCACAGCGCAATCAAGGTGGCACGCCATCGATTTATTCACACCAAGACTTGGCCAATTGCTGGATTGATTCAGCGATTGGCCAAAGCACAAAGCCGCCTCAGGCCAATATGAAAACCCTCGCGGACGATTGACCCACATGAAATCCGACGCCTGCCTCCAGCCGCAGAGTCATCACCTGCATCGGCAACAAGCGCGCGTTGCTGCCGTTCATCGGTGAGGGGCTCGGCATTGTCAAAAGGCGGCTCGGGCAAAACTAACCGCGCTCGCTCGGTTTGTTTTCGGGCACAGGAATCGCGGCGCGTTACCTCAAGCGGCACTTCGGCAGATAATCGCCAACGATCTCGAAAACTACAGCCGCATCACAAACGAATATTATCTCTCGAAACAAAAATATAACACCTTCCTCGCCAGCCGAAACTTGGGCAGCCGTCCTAAACACGTCCGGGAGTTTTTGTGTTTGCTGGAGAAACAATAAAGATCACGAGCCTGCCGGGCCGGGTTGGGGACGCGCTTCCCGCGCTGTTTGCAAATACCGCGCCACCAGCGTCAATCCCGGGAGCGTTTCGCCGAGTTTGGCGCGAACCGTGTGGCCGTTGCCGGGGGCGGTTTCGACGGGCTGGCCTTCGGTGTTTTCGAGTGCGCCAAGCGTCATGTCGCGGTCGCCGTCGGGCGAGATGATTTCCAAGCGGTCTCCGACGGCGAAGCGGTTTTTCACGTCGAGCGTGGAATAGCCTGTCGCCGCATCATAGGCAGTCACCTCGGCGACGAATTCCTGCGTGTCGGTGCGTGATTCGCCGCGTTCGTAGTTTTGCGTTTCGCGCGCCTCGTGGCGTCCGAGAAAACCGTCCGTGTAGCCGCGGTTTGCGAGGCCGTCGAGTTTGGCGAGGAGCGCGGGATCGAAGGGGCGGCCCGCGACGGCGTCGTCGATGGCGCGCTTGTATAGTTGCGCGGTGCGGGCGGCGTAGTAGTGCGACTTGGTGCGGCCCTCGATCTTGAGCGAGTCAACGCCGATCTCGACGAGACGGCGCACGTGCTCAATGGCGCGGAGGTCGCGCGAGTTCATGATGTAGGCGCCGTTTTCGTCCTCGAAGATTTCCATGTATTCGCCGGCGCGGCGGGCGGTTTCGTCGATGAGCCAGGGTTGTTGCGCGAGCGGATGCGGATGGTAGGCGGGATCGGGGGTGAAGGCGTCTTGCGGGCGCGCCTCCGCGGACGGGGCCGGGGCAATCCCGTATTTCCAGCGGCAGGAGTTGGTGCACGCGCCTTGGTTTGAATCGCGACTGCTGAAATAACCGGACAACAAACAGCGGCCCGAATGCGCGATGCAGAGCGCGCCGTGGACAAACACCTCCAGCTCCATGTCGGGGCACGCCTGGCGGATTTCGGAGATTTCATCGAGCGAAAGCTCGCGCGAGAGGATGATTCGGCGCAGTCCGAGCTTTTGCCAGAAGCGCACGCTCGAGGAGTTCATCGTGCTTGCCTGCACGGAGAGATGCACGGGCATTTCGGGCCAGCGTTCGCGCACGAGCATGATGAGCCCGGGGTCGGCCATGATGAGCGCGTCGGGTTTTTGCGCGTTGTCGAGGATGGGCGCCATGTCGTCGATGAAGGTGCGCACTTTGCGGTCGTGCGGGACGAGGTTGACGGCGAGGAAGAATTGTTTGCCGGCGGTGTGCGCGGTCGCGATGCCCTCGGCGAGGGCGGCGGCGTTGCGAAAGGTGTTTTTGCGCACGCGCAGGCTGTAGCGCGGCAGGCCCGCGTAGACGGCGTCGGCTCCGTAGGCGCAGGCGAAGCGCAGGGCTTTCAGCGAACCGGCGGGGCTGAGGAGTTCGGGACGGCGTGGTTTGTTCATGCGCGCCATGAGAAGACGGCGCGGTGTGTGTTGCGAGGTGCAAAATCGCGCCGCGTTAAAAGGATTTCCAAATGTCGCCGCGCCCGCCAATAGTTTCCGGCGTGTCCCAGCCTTCCAACTCATCACGCGCCCGTGACGGTGTCGCAAATCGATCCGCCGGTTTGTCGCGAATCGTCCTCGCGACCGCAATCGCAACGGTCGTGCTGCTTGCTCCCGCGCTGGCGGCATGGGTTGCCGACTGGCAGTGGGCGCCCGAAAACAAATCGTGGGTTTCCGTGGCGGTAATTGTGACGGACACCGCGGGGTTTCCCTTCGCGATCGCGACATGCGCGGCGCTGGCGGCGTTGTTTGTCTTGTTGATCAAGCCGTCGTGGCCGCGCGGCGCGCTCATGGTTGTGCTGCTGTGCGCGGCGGCGGTTTGCGGCGGCCAAATCGTCAAGACGGTGTTGAAGAATTTATTTCAGGAACCGCGTCCGTATGTCGAATGGCTTGCGCAAAATCACGGACTAAAAAGCGAGCAGTTTTACGCGATGATGCGCGGTGAGCGCGCGGAATGGTTGCGGGAAAACATCGCCGCCGACCCGCGAGTGCCCGAAGCGCTGCGCGAACATTGGGAGGCGGAAACGGGGTATTCGTTTCCCTCGGGGCACACGGCCTTTGTCGCAGTTTGGGCGTTGCTGGGCGTGACGTTGTTGTGGAGGCGGGGGTGGGGCGGGCGAGTGTGTTGCTGCGCCCTGGTTGCATGGGCGCTGCTCGTGGAAATCACGCGCCTTGCGCTCGGCATGCACTGGCCCGGCGATGTGGCGGCGGGTGTGTTACTGGGCTGGGTGGTTGTTGCGGGTCTTGTCGCGGTTTGCCGAAATCGCATGACACCGCCCGCGGGGCGCGCCGGCTCTTAAGCCGTCATTGGCGGCGCGCGGATAGTTCGCGCCTCGTCACCACGGCATTTGCACCCACGGGCTGTCCTCGTCCTCGAGCAAATAATCGGCGATCTCGGCAATGTCGCTGTTGTCGCAATCGGCGCCGCCCCAGAGCGCGCGGCCGAGCACATAACTCTTCGCGTATTCTTTCCACGAGCCGAAGGTTTGCCCCGCAATTTGGTGGGCGGCCTCAATGTAATTCCAAGTTTGCTCGTCGTTGATGTAACGCATCTCGCGGCACAGTCGCGCCAGATACACAAGCCGCCCGCAATCCCATCCGGCGACTCCGTAACGCTCGATGCTCGCGCTCGCCGTCGAGTCGATCACGCCGTCCTCCACGAGCTCATCAAGCGTTTCGTTGAGGTGGGAAATTTGAGCCAGCGTTTTTTCGCGGTCCTCCTCGCTGTCGGGAAACGCGGCCGCGACGATGCGTTTTTGCTCCGCGGCGGGTTCGCGATAGGCGCGCATCACGACGGGAAAATAATGGCGAAATCCCTTGTCGCGCAGGTAATCGAGCGTGGTGGCCGCATCATCAACGCCCGCGATTCCCCACCATTCGCCGACAACGCGCCGGACTTCTTTTTTGGGGAGGCCGGTGTCGAGTGTGTTCAGCCACGCCTTTTGCTGCTCGCTGTAAATCGCGCCGAGGGAGAGTTTTTTATACTGTTCGGGCGGTAGCGCGACATCGGGATCATCATTGTAATAAATCATGCGATCCTCGTCGTCCTCGTCCTCATCATCATACTCGTCGTCCTCCTCGTCATCGCCGGCTTCGCGAATCGGGCTCGGGCGGCCTTGCAGCGCGGGAAGTATTTTGACGAAGAAAAAGTAACTCGCCGTGACCGTAATGATGAACGCGGCGATGTATGGCGTGGCCGAGTCGGGGATGGTGATGGCAATTTGCAGCAGGGGCATGATTGGCGAAAAATACAAAAGGGATGCGTTTAAAAGCAATGTGAATAAGTTTTTGCGCCGGGACTTGGCAGTCCGTTTCGCGGCTCCCATATATGACGCGCATGTCCACTCGCGACGAACTCCGCCGCCTTCATTTCATCAATTCCCTTTTCGCGCACGTCACGGGGCGCGACCTCTATCTGGCCGGGCAGATCAAGGCGGCCATCGCGTTCAGCCTCGCCGAGCTCGAGCAGCAAACCGCCGAGCATCCCGAGATGGCCGCCAAATACGACGCCGCGTTCACCGCCGCCGCCGCGCAATTGCTGGAGAAGTTTTTCCACGAGCACGAGAAGCACGGGTTTTATCATTGGGACGCCGCCAAGTCGCTCGAGTCGGCCACGCCGCTTTTCGCGCGCAACGAAGTCATGGCCGGCTTGAGACATCTCGCGCCCTACGACGAATCGACGCTCCTCATCACCAACATCCGTCCCGCCCTCCTGCCGCCCGAGCGCCGCAAGACGCCCAGGCGCGTGCGCGACTACGAGGAGTTGCTCGACTTTATTCGCGAGCTCGCCGCCGCGCGCACCCCGCGCAACGCGAAGCTGCACCTCTTGTTTTTGTAGGGATTTTTCCCCGGAGGTTTTGGCCGCCGGCGGACGCGCAAAATCGGCGCGCGCAAGGCTCGCTCCCGCACGGGAATCGGCATTTTTCCTTATAAAAAAATCTTTCGTGCTTGTCGCTTGGGAGCTCCGCGCCTTCGTTTTGAACCATGCCCGACACCGACAACAACGATCCGATCGCGCTTTTCAAAAAATGGCAGGACGACGCCGCGCGGACCAAAACCTGCGACCCGACGGCCATGGCGGTTGCCACGACCGACGCGCAGGGTCGCCCGTCCGTGCGCGTGGTGCTGCTCAAGGCGCTCGATGAGCGCGGGTTTGTTTTCTACACCAACCTCGACAGTCCGAAGGCCGCCGACTTGCGGGCGCATCCCCGCGCCGCGCTTTGTTTTCACTGGCACGCAATCGACCGGCAGGTGCGAATCGAGGGACCGGTCGAGCCGGTGGCCGACGCGGAGGCCGACGCGTATTTCGCCACGCGCGCGCGGCTCAGCCAGATCGGCGCGTGGGCCTCGAAACAATCGCGCCCGATGGAAGGTTATTGGGAGCTCGAAAAAGCGGTCGCCGCCACGCTGCTGCGTTTTCCAATCGGCTCGGTGCCGCGTCCGCCAAACTGGTCCGGCTTTCGCGTGAAGCCGCTGCGCATCGAGTTTTGGTGGCAGAAGCCCTTCCGCCATCACCAGCGCTTTGCCTACGAGCGCCCCTCGACCGACGCGCCCTGGGGCGGGGAGCAGTGGTTGTATCCATAATCATGTTTGCGCGCGCCGGCACACCGCCCATATTTGCCCGTCCTTTTCACCAAAATAAACGCACCACAATCACGCACACTTTTTAAGTCATGTCTTCACAAGCACCACATCGCCGCACAAGGGAGGAACTCCAGAAGCTCTACATGGACGCGCTCGAGCAACAAGGCTACCGCCCCGAGCTGGACCAGGACGGCGACGTGCGTTTCCGCCACGAGGGCAACAGCTACTTCATCGAGGTGCGCGAGGATGACCCGATGTTTTTCCGCGTCGTCATGCCGAACTTCTGGGACATCGAATCGCCCAAGGAGCGCGCGCGCATCATCGAGGCGGCCAACATCACCTGCAGCGACATCAAGGTCGCCAAGGTCTTTATCGTGCGCAACGACACCTGGTGCGCCGTCGAGTTGTTTTTGCCCGAACAGGAGCTTTTCGCCCCCATCCTCCAGCGCTGCCTCATCGCAATCCGCGCCGCCGTCAACACCTTCACCGAGCACATGCGCAGCCAGTCAAAACCGCCGCCCCTGCCCGGCGCCGACGATGACGACGATGACGCTGGCTTCAACTGAACGCAGCGGAAAGGAAACCACGCCATGAAAAATCACACACCCGAATCGCTCGCATCGCTTCGCAACACCATCACGGAATACATGTCCGCGGAGGGTTACCGCCCCTCGGTCAACGCCGACGGCGAAATCATGTTCCATTTCGAGGGCAAGGTTTGTTATCTCCAAACTGTTGAGAAGGATCGCGAGATGCTGCGCATCGTGATCATCAATTTTCATCCCCTCGAGGACGAGGCCGCGCGTGCCAAGGCCACCGCCGCCGCGCAGGAAGCCACCGCCTCGACCAAGGTCGTGAAAATTTTCACCCTCGATGATGACACTTGGTGCGTGGCCGAGCTGCTCATGCCGGAACCCGAGCGCTTCACCGCGATTCTCGGGCGCACGCTCTCCGCAATCCGCGCCGCCCTGCGCACCTTCGAAAAGGCGCTCGCGGGCGAAACCTGACAAAGTCCGGGGGAACCCTGGCCGCCTGTTTTCTGTCAGGCAGTTCGAGTTTTTACATCGCATGTTTAGTATTACAGAAACCGTGACTCCTAGCCGGACGGGTGAAGACTGCCGGCTGAAATTTGTTTCCGCGCTTCGAATGATGCAGGATTGCTCGGAACTGTGGATTGATTCCGAGCCCGCATACAGGGATTACTTTCGCGCCAACAACATCGCGCAGCTGCTCGTCTCGCGCCAGGTCGATGTGTTGCGAGTCCCCCGCATCAAGGAAAAGCTGACCATCACAACCGGCGTGTTTGGCTGCGCGGGCGCGTTCGGGCATCGCAATACGATCATATATGATGAATCCGGCGCGCCCTGTTATGCCACATGGTGTGTTGGGGCGTTCGTAAACCTCAACACGGGGCGCATGTCCAAAATACCTGCGGAGGTTGTGAACTCGCTGGTTATCGACGCAAAATACGGCATGGAATACCTCGACCGGAAAATAACCGTTCCCGCCGGGGAGTCCGCAAACCACGCGCCGGTGGAGGTGCTCAGGGACGACATCGATTACAACCGCCACATGAACAACGCGCAGTATGCGCGCATCGCCGCCGAGTTGCTGCCGCCTTCGTTTGAGATTAAAAGATTCAGGGTTGAATACAAAATCCCCGCCAAGCTCGGCGAAACCCTGCATCCGCAAACCCTGGCGACTGAAAACGGTTGCATATACACGCGGCTAAAAAACAAATCGGGGCTGAGCCACGCGGTGCTGGAGTTTTGCGACCGGTAAGTTGTCGCAAGAAAATGCTTTTTGGGTAGGGCGAACCGTCCCGGTGAGCCGGGAATGTTTCGGCTCACCGGGACGGTTCGCCCTGCCTCAAATCAGCCGAGAACCCGCTCGAACTTTTCCGCATCCTCCGGCGTGTCCACGCCGATGCTCGCGTCCTTCGTGAAACCGACCGCGATTTCGTAGCCGTTTTCGAGCACGCGCAGTTGCTCCAGCTTTTCGATCTGCTCCATCCGGCTCAGAGGCAGGGTCGCAAACCGTTCCAGCAATTCCGCCTTGTAGGCGTAGAGGCCGAGATGCCGGTAACACGGGTTCGCAGCCACCCACGCATCATCGACCTGTCCCGCCCGGTCCCGCGCATACGGCATCGGCGAGCGTGAAAAATACAGTGCGCGCCCGTCATTGCGCACCACGACCTTCACCTGGTTCGGATTCGCAAAATCCGCCGCGCGCGTGAACGGCGTCGCAAGTGTCGCCATGTCCGCCGGTCCGGCGATCAACTCCGCCAGCGTGCGAATCTGCGCGCCCGTCACCAGCGGTTCGTCGGCCTGCACATTCACGATGCGCTTGGCGCGCACGGTGGTGTTTGCCTCGGCGATGCGGTCAGTGCCGCTCTGGTGTTTCACGCTTGTCAGGATTGTTTTAAATCCTGATGTCTCAAGAGGTTTCGCGAGCAACGGGTCGTCCACGGCAAAAAAGAGGGGCAGTTCCGGAGCCTCGCTGGCGATTCGTTCCGCGACCCACAATATCAAGGGTTTGCGTTTTATTTCATGCAAAAGCTTGCGCGGAAACCGCGTCGATTCGAGCCGGCAGGGGACGATGATTGCGACATCAGGGAACATGGTTGGCACACTTTGTGGCATGTTTTTGAGATTGCAAGCTGCGCCATCAATCCAACCATGGGCAACTCTCCGCACATAACACACCTTAATGGAAAATACAGAAACGTCATCATCCGCGACCGCCAGCCCGCTGGTAAAAGAGCTCGTCGTGCAGAACAAAATGGGCATTCACGCCCGTCCTGCCGCCATGATTGTGCGTATCACGAACAAATATAAGGCCGATGTGTTCATGGAAAAGGACGGCGAACAGGTGAATGGCAAAAGCATCATGGGCCTCATGATGCTTGCCGCGGGCAAAGGCTCGAAGATCAAGTTCACCGCCAGCGGCGCCGACGCCTCGCAAATGCTCGTCGAGCTCGAGCAGCTCTTCGCCCGCAAGTTCGACGAGGCATAGACCGCGGCGTGGACGCCGCGGTAAATTCCAATAACCAATAGACAAATTCCAAAAGTCAGCGCCGCTGCGCGCCCTCTTCCTCGCGCAATTTTCGTAGCGCGAACCGCCGGGTTTCGCAGCGACTCGTTTTTGGAATTTTGGGGCCGAAATTTTTTTGGAGTTGGCATTTCGCAATTTTGGAATTTCCCCCTCCAGCACTTCTCGCTTTCCAACCCCGCCCCCAACCGCTACCGATTTCCACTTTTCCATTTATCATGTCGAACAACACCACGCTTAAATTCGCCGTTCTTCCCGGAGATTACATCGGACCCGAGGTCATGACCGAGGCCCTTCGTGTGCTCGAACACGCCACGAAACCCGCCGGCCTCGCGCTCTCCTACAAAATCGCCGACGTCGGCGGCGCGGGCATCGACAACCACGGCAAAGCACTCCCCGAATCCACGCTCGAAGTCTGCCGCGAATCCGACGCCATCCTTTTCGGCAGCGTCGGCGGTCCCAAGTGGGAAAAACTCCCTCCCAAGGAGCAGCCCGAGCGCGCCGCGCTCCTCCCTCTGCGCAAGGCCTTCAACCTCTTCGCCAACATCCGCCCCGGCCTGCTTTACTCCGAACTCGCCGACGCCTCCCCGCTCAAGTCCGAGCGCATCCCCAACGGCATCGACATCGTCTGCATCCGCGAACTCACCGGCGGCATCTACTTCGGCCAGCCCAAGCAAACCATCACCCTCGACAACGGCGAACTCCAAGCTTGCGACACGATGGTTTACAAAGTCTCCGAAATCGAGCGCATCGCCGAAACCGCCGCAGCCACCGCAAAATCGCGCGGCAAAAAAGTCTGCTCCGTTGACAAGGCCAACGTCCTCGAAACCTCCGTCCTCTGGCGCAAAACCGTCACCGACTACTTCGCTAAAAACCACCCCGACATCGCCCTCTCGCACATGTATGTGGACAACGCCGCGATGCAGCTCGCCCGCGACCCGAACCAATTCGACGTGCTCTTCACCGAAAACATGTTTGGCGACATCCTCTCCGACGAGATGGCCGTGATCTGCGGCTCGCTCGGCATGCTCTCCTCCGCCTCGCTCGGCACCGGCAAAAACTCCCTCGGACTTCCCTTCGGCCTCTACGAACCCGCCGGCGGCACCGCGCCCGACATCGCCGGCAAAGGCCTCGCCAATCCCTGCGCCCAAGTCCTCAGCGCCGCGCTCATGCTCCGCCACAGCTTCGGACAGGAGGCGCTCGCCCAAAAAATCGAGGCAGCCGTCCGCAAAACCGTCACGCAAGACGGCATCCGCACCGGCGACATCGCCTTCGGACGCCCGTCCGTCGGCACCAGGCAAATGGCCGACGCGATCATCAAAAACCTCTGAGTTTTTTGTTCACCACGGAGACACGGAGAAGCACGGAGTTCAAATATGAGTCTGGATCGGGATGATTTGGCAGGGCGTGTTATTGGGGCCGCGATCGCCGTCCACAAACACCTCGGTCCGGGCTTGCTGGAACCGGCGTATGAAACGTGCCTCGCCATTGAGCTCCGCCATCTTGGCATCCCGTTTGAACGGCAAAAAATCCTCCCGATCACCTATCGCGACGAAGACATAAACGACGCCTATCGGATCGACTTTGTCATCAACAACGAACTCATCCTCGAGCTAAAAGCCGTCGAGACGCTCATGCCCATCCACACGGCGCAAACGCTCACCCACCTGCGCCTCGCCAACATCAAAACCGCGCTCCTAATCAACTTCAACGTCCCGCTCCTCCGCGACGGCATCAAACGCCTCTCCCTCTAAAAAAACTCACCTCCGATCTCCGTGCCCCTCCGTGTCTCCGTGGTGAATAAATAAATTCCATTTCAACATGACCGCCTCCGAAATCCGCCAATCCTTCCTCGACTACTTTGCCTCGCAGCAGCACAGCATCGTCGCGTCCTCCTCGCTCATGCCCGACTCGCCCGGCCTGCTCTTCACCAACGCCGGCATGAACCAGTTCGTCCCCATCTTCCTCAACGAACGCAAACCCGACGCCGCGCACCGCCCCAACACCCTCCGCCCCGCGCTCGACACCCGCGCCACCGACACCCAGAAATGCATCCGCGCCGGCGGCAAGCACAACGACCTCGATGACGTCGGCTTCGACACCTACCACCACACCATGTTCGAAATGCTCGGCAACTGGTCGTTCGGCGATTACTTCAAAAAAGAATCCCTCGCCTGGGGCTGGGAACTGCTCACCAAAGTCTGGGGCATCCCCGCCAAGCGCCTCTTCGCCACCGTCTACTCTCCCGACAAATCGAAAAACGACCCCGCCGACTTCGACCAGGAAGCCCACGACATCTGGGCCGGCCTCTTCCGCGCCGCCGGACTCGACCCCGCCGTCCACATCGTCAACGGCAACAAAAAAGACAACTTCTGGATGATGGGCGACACCGGCCCCTGCGGCCCCTGCTCCGAAATCCACTTCAACCTCCTCCCCTCCGACGACGAAGCCGCCGGCCGCGCCCTCGTCAATTCCGGCTCCCCCCGCTGCATCGAAATCTGGAACCACGTCTTCATCCAGTTCAACGCCGGCGCCGACGGCAGCTTCTCGCCGCTCCCCGCGCGCCACGTTGACACCGGCATGGGCTTCGAACGCGTCGCCGGCATTTACGCCACCACAAAAGCCTTCACCGATTTTACGCCCGAGCCCTCCAACTACAACGCCGACATCTTCACCTCGCTCTTCGAGGCCATTGCCAAACTCTCCGGCAAAACCTACACCGGCACCGTCCCCGCCACCCGCGAAAACCTCACCGCGCAACAACGCACCGACATTGCCTTCCGCGTCCTTGCCGACCACGCCCGCACCGTCTCGTGCGCCATCGCCGACGGAATTTTGCCGAGCAACGAAGGCCGCAACTACGTCATCCGCCGCATCCTCCGCCGCGGCATCCTCTACGGACGCAAAGACCTCGGCCTCTCCACCGGCTTTTTCACCAAACTCGTCCCCGCCGTCGTCGCCTCCCTCGGCGGCACCTTCCCCGAACTAAAAGAGCAGCAGACGCTCATCGAAAAAGTAATCCGCAACGAAGAGGAAAACTTCGGCAAAACGCTCGACCGCGGCATCGCCGTTTTTAATCAGTCCACCGAAAACCTCGCCGGCAAAACAATCCCCGGCAAAGCCGCCTTCGAACTCTACGACACCTACGGATTCCCCCTCGACATGACGGAACTCCTCGCCGCCGAACGCGGCCTCACCGTCGACACCGCCGGCTTCGAAAAAGAAATGGAAGCCCAGCGCGCCCGCGCCCGTGCCGCGCAGAAAAGGGAAATCATCACCGTCACCGAAAACGAAAACGACGGCGCCACCGCCGAGCCCACGCTCTTCACCGGTTTCGACTACACGCACACGCAATACAACGCCGAGCCCGAGCCGCAAACTGCCAGCCTCGTAGAAATCATCACCGTCTCCGACGGACGCGCCTGTCTCGTCTTCGACCGCACGCCCTTCTACGCCGAAATGGGCGGACAAGTCGGCGACACCGGCACCGTCTCCATCGACGGCAAAACCCACGCCATCGCCAACACCATCAAGGACAAATCCGGCCGCCACCTCCACGAACTCGCCAACCCCGCCGAAGCCGCCGAGCTCAGCCCTTCAGTCCTTCAGCCCTTCAGCCTTTCCCCCGACATCGTCCGCCGCCGCGCGATCCAGCGCCACCACACCGCCACGCACCTCCTCCACTGGGCGCTCCGCGAAGTGCTCGGCGCGCATGTCCGCCAGGCCGGATCCTCCGTCAACCCCGGCTACCTCCGCTTCGACTTCGCGCACTTCGAGCAAGTCAAACCCGACCAACTCCGCCAAATCGAAACCCTCGTCAACCAGCGCATCATCGAAAACGCCACCGTGAGCGCCACCGAAGTCGCGCACGCCGACATCGCCGCCCGCAAGGACATCAACCAGTTCTTCGGCGACAAATACGGCGACCGCGTCCGCGTCGTCCAAATCGGCGGCACGCCCGGCAAACTCGACGGCTACTCGATGGAACTGTGCGGCGGCACGCACACCGCGGCCACCGGCGAACTCGGCCTCCTCAAAATCACCGTCGAAAGCGCCATCGCCGCCGGCACGCGCCGCATTGAAGCCGTCACCGGCCTCCACGCCTACGCGCTCGCCTCCGACCACGAAACGCTCCTCAAGGAAATCGGCGCCCGCATCCAAGCCGGCCCGCAAGACCTCCTCCACAAATTCGACACCCTTCTCGCGCACAAAACCGAGACGGAAAAGAAACTCAAACTCCACGAACAACGCGCCGCCGCCAGCCTCGCCGCCGACCTCGCCGCGAAAGCCACCGCGCTCGCCGACGGCCTCAAGCAAGTCACCGCCGTTGTCGAGGCCCCGACGCCCGACGCCCTCCGCAGCATCGGCAGCCAAGTGCTAAGCAAACTCGGCGAAGGCGTGGTGAAACTCGGCGCCGCCTTCGGCCCCGAAAAAGTATCCGTGGTCGTCTTCTGCTCCCCCGCCGCGAACAAAGCCGGTCATCAAGCCGGCAAACTCGTCGCCGAACTCTGCGCAAAATTGGACGGCAAAGGCGGCGGCAAACCCGACTTCGCCATGGGCGGCGGCAAAGCCGCCGGCAAGCTCGCCGAAGTGTTAAAGTAGAGCGTCTTCCCGGGAGCGCGGACATCCTGCCCGCAAGACGCCGCGCCGCGCCGTCCAAACTTCCAAACTTGCGGACAGGATGTCCGCGTTCCCGGGCGCAAGCGTAGTTCGATCAAAATTTGAAATGCGCCGACGCCCTGCCGCCATCCGCATCATTCCCTAGTCGCAGGCCCGGCAAGCGCCTCCCACGAGGTGCGCACCTCTTCGCTCAATGGCTGTGTCGCCAGCCATTCACGCGCGGCCTCGCGTTCGGACTCACGGCTCATCATGCTCGAAAAAATCTTGAAACGCAGTGCGTCCTGCTTGCCGGAATCTGTGACCAACGGCAGCAATTCCACAGCACTCCGCCAATCCTGTGATTGTGTTGATGCCTCGGCCACAAAATCAATCAACGTCTCGCGTCCCTTGCCCTCGGAAATCGTGGAAATATTTGTCGGCGTCAGCACACTTTTCCAGTTCGATACGCCTCTGTATAGAAAATCATTCATCCGGCTTTGGGTAATCTGATCAGGATTTGCCAACAGCCAGCGCAACGCAGCGTCGGATTGACCGTGCCGAGCAGCCATCCACATCGCCTCATTTATGTAGTTTTTCATTAACGGAGAGTTAATATTCGCACCCACTGAGCCGAGAAATGCGGTTGGATTATCCTGCAACAATTGCCTCGTTTTAATTTGTTCGCGCAGCGTGCCATCAGCCTCGTTCTCCAGCCACGCCTCGGCGGCCTTGCGGTCGGAACGTGCCCAGTTAGCATAATTTCGCCAAAGGTTATCCGAGCGATTGACTTCATCAGACCAAATCACCTGTGCCGCTGCCACCGCTTGGTCGACATCCGTCTTGAATAATTCCCATATTACGCCGTTTCCATACTGTCCCATCATATCGGCTGGCATTTTTTGCAGCACCTCCAAGGCGACCAGAGGGTCTTTTCGCGCCAACTCATACATAAATCCATAGTGTTGGTTTTGCTTAAATACAGCTCCCAGTTTTTCAATCGCCGCAAGCATCGCGGAAGGATTTTCTTTGGCGTAATAATTTAGAATATTAGAAAACATCTCGCTTCCATACGATTTGTCCTGCTGCCGCGCACACCATTCGAGCGCGGCCTTTTCGTCCATTTTCAGCCATGCGACGGCAAAGTCACCCGTAACATCGTCCTTGCCGTAATCTGATAAACTTTCCAGCACCCGCAACGAGTTCGCCGGGTTTGTCTTCAGCATCGACTGCATGATCTCCCCAAAATAGTGAGGACTCACAGGAATAGCATCCGCAAGCGCGAGTTTCCACGCCTCTTCGGGATGAGCGTCCTTCAGTTTCAGTATCACCATCTCGGCAATTCTGCCGCTATCGCTTTTGTTGGGATTTTTTTGAAGCCAGCCGATCACATGCCCCAGGTGCTTCGTCCCGATTGCCGCCAGCGGAATCGCGTATGCCTCATTGCGCACCGGAAATTTTGCGGCTCCGTCAACAAACGCCAACGCCCCGTCCGCATCGACCTCCGACCAACGCCGCAAACCCTCGAACACATTTTTTTGTTGTCCCGGTGGACACCCCGCCGTCATCCACCGCTCAATATACCCGCGCCATTGCTCCGGCGTTTTTAAGCCGGCCAAGTCTGGAAACTCGCCGCTGGCATCGGCTTTACCGCCGCTTTTTGAAGTCGCACCTTGCGAATCAATTACTGCCGGGTTTTTGCCCGCGTCGGACTTTGTCCCGTCACCTGACTCCGACACGCGCCCCAATCCCACGCCCAACACAACTCCGACAAGTGCGCAGCAAAAGCACATGAGCAAGACTTTGGGATTTTTCATAAAGCAAATGAATGTGAAGCAGGGTTGGATAATTTATCGGGTGGTTGTTGCGCGAGTAGAAGCCCGTTTCGGGAAACGGTCAACATCCGCACGCCTCATATTCCCAACCTGCGAACGCCGGGAATATTAAAAAATATGCGTGCGAAAAAAGAGCGCCAAATCACATGTTGGCGCGTGGCGTTTTGAGGACTTTCACAACCAACCCAGGAAAAAATTAACCGCAAATAAACGCACGCAAATGAATGCAGATCAGAATCTGCCGCGAAAAGCACAACAGGCGCAAAAAGGAAACTCCGTTCTTTGCGACTTCCGCGCCTCTTTGCGGCCAATCGGGTTGAATATGCGTCAATCTGTGTCCAAAAAACGAGAGGCTCTTTTATCCCCGTTTTAATTCGCGTGCATTTACCCGCATTTGTGGCTTCTAATTTTCACCCTCTTACCATGACACTCCGAAACGCCCTCCTCATCCCCGTTGTCAGTGCTGTATTGGCCATTCCGGCCTTCGCCCAAAAAGCCGACGACAAAACCGAGCAACTCGTGCGCGAAAACTTCGACGTCGCCGCGCAACAATACACAAAACTCCTCCAATCGATGGCCGATGTCGCCGAGAAAAACCGCCAGCCCCGCAGGTTCGAAAACGGCAAGCTCGTAACGATCCGCCCGCGCGACTGGACCAGCGGCTTTTTCCCCGGCTCGCTCTGGCTCCTTCACGAATACACCGGCGACGCAAAATGGCGCGACGCCGCCCGCGAATACACCGCGCGCCTCGAAAGCATCAAGGACTACAAGGGCACGCACGACCTCGGGTTCATGATCGGTTGCAGCTACGGAAACGGCCTCCGGCTCACCAACGACGCCTCCTACCGCGACATCATGCTCAAGGGCGCCGAGTCGCTCGCCAGTCGCTTCAATCCCTGCGCCGGTGTCATCCGTTCGTGGGATCACGGCTACTGGACGTTCCCCGTCATCATCGACAACATGATGAATCTCGAATTTCTTTTCTGGGCCTCGCGCGAGTCCGGCAATCCACGCTACCGCGAAATCGCAATCAGCCATGCGCAAACCACGCTCGCCAACCATTTCCGCGAGGACGGCAGCAGCTATCACGTCGTCGATTACGATCCGGGCACCGGCAAGGTTTTGTTCCGCCACACCAAGCAAGGTTACGCCCACTGGTCGCCATGGGCGCGCGGCCAGGCGTGGGGACTCTACGGGTTCACCATGATGTATCGCGAAACGCGCAATCCCGCCTACCTCGAGCAAGCGCAACGAATCGCCCTGTTCATCCTCCATCACAACAGGCTCCCGAAGGACAAAATCCCCTACTGGGATTTCGACGCGCCCGACATTCCGAACGCGCCGCGCGACGCGTCCGCCGCCGCGATCATCGCCTCCGCGCTCATCGAGTTGAGCGACTACACGACCGACGCCAAGTTCTCCAAGTGGTATCTCGACACCGCGCGCAAGCAGCTCCTCTCGCTTTCCTCTCCCGCCTATCGCGCCAAGGTCGGTGAAAACGGCGGCTTCATCCTGATGCACTCGGTCGGCCATCTTCCCGGCAACAGCGAAATCGACGTGCCGCTCAACTACGCCGACTACTATTTCCTCGAGGCGCTCCTTCGCTACCGCGCCAAGATGTCCGGCAAACCCGCCGTTCCCGCGCCCGTAAATTAAGCCCGCGTCCGAAATGGTTTGCGGAGGCACGGACGGCTCGCCCGTGCCTCCGCTCTTTGGCGCGCCTTTGAGCGCATCGCCAAAAAAACTTCCCGGAAAAAACATCCCCTTTTGAAATCCGCGCGCATCTTGCGCGTCATGAAGCCCCAATGAACACAACCGACCGCCTGCGTCGCGCCACCCTTGCCGTGGCCGCCATTTTATTCCCGCTCGCCGCGCTCGCGAACTCGGTCCCACCGCCTGCGATCTTTTGCTGCGATCCCGCCGTGCTTGCCAACGCCCGCGAGCGCGCTCACGCAAACGACCCCGCGTTTCGCCCCGCCTACGACCGCGTGCTTCGCGAGGCGGACAAGGCGCTCGCCCTCAAACCCCTGTCGGTGATCGACAAAAAGCTCACCGCCGATTCGGGTGACAAACACGACTACCTTTCGCTCGCTCCCTATTGGTGGCCCGATCCGGCCAAGCCCGACGGCCTGCCCTACATTCGCCGCGACGGTCAGGTCAACCCCGAGAGCAAGCGGGATAACGACGCGCTCAAGTTCGTCCGGATTTGCAACGCCGTCAAAACGCTCGGCCTCGCCTATTACCTCACCGGCAGGGAAACCTACGCCGAAACCGCCGCGCTGCTCACCCGCGTCTGGTTTCTCGACGAAGCCACACGCATGAACCCCAACCTCAATCACGCGCAAGGCATTCGCGGACGCAACAGCGGGCGCGGAGCCGGCGTGCTCGAGGGCCGACACATCACCGCGCTCACCGACGGCCTCGCGCTCATCGCCGCCTCGTCCGCATGGCCCGCCGAAAAACAAACCGCCATGCGCGCCTGGCTCGAGTCGTATCACACTTGGCTCACCACCAGCAAAATCGGTCTCGCCGAGGCCGCCGCCAACAACCACGGCACATGGTATGCCGTGCAAGCCGCGCACCTTGAGCTCGCCCTCGGCAAAACCGCCGCCGCGCGCCGCCGCGTCGAGAAGCAACTTCCGCATTACATCGCCACGCAGATCGAGCCCGACGGACGCCAGCCGCACGAACTCGCGCGCACCAATTCCCTGCACTATTCGATTTTTAACCTGGAGCCCCTTTTTGAACTCGCGCAGCTCGGCGAACGCGCCGGCTACACCGGCGGCTGGACTCACACAACGAAAGATGGGCGCAGCCTGCGCGCCGCCCTCGCCTATGTGGCGCCTTACCTCGACCCCGCCAAGCCCTGGCCCAAGAAAGACATCACGCCCGGAAAAACCGCCCGCATCCTGCCGCTTCTTCGCGCCTATCTCGCCCGTCAGGACGACGCGCAATTCAAGGCGCTCTACGAAACTTATTCCGTTTCCACGCCCGACCTCGCCAAGGAGCGCTGGCATCTTCTTCTGCCGCCCCTCCCGAGGTAGGGACTGTTTTTGGCGCTTGAAAAACGAAGCCCCTGTTTTTTCGCCCTTTGACAACGGAACACGCGCCGCTTTTATCCGTCAGATATTTTTCCAATCTTCAATGAAACGCTTCCTCCTCCTTTGCCTCCTGCCGTTATTTGCGCTCCTGCCTTTCGCGGGTTGCTCCAGCAAACCCAAGCCGAGTCCCCTTATCGCAACCGAGGTCGAGCAAAACTTTAAGGATCGCTGGATCATCGCGCGCGCCGCCGACCTTGTGGCGCTCAAGCAGGCCGCCGACGCGGACGAGGCGAAACGCATCGCAACCGAGGAATTCGGCAAACGATTCGCCGCGACAACCGTCGCCCAGCCTTCCCAGGAAGGCGCGGCCGGGCAGGCGCGCTGATTTGATCGCGGCGAACGCGCAACCCCCGCGTGCAAGAAACTCCGGATGCCGCCGGGGCAAGCCGAGCGCTCGCGCCTGAACCCCCGCCCATGAATCCAACGCAAAATGTCCGTCACTGGCGCGCCATCGGCATGCTTGTTCTTGCGACGGCGTTTTGGGGACTGAGCTTTCCGACCGTAAAGGCGCTCGCGCTCGTGCACGCCGCGATCCAGCCCGGCAGCGGCAACTGGTTCACCGCATCCGCGACCGTCGGCCCGCGCTTTGTCATCGGCACGGTTGTGTTGTTGATTATCCATTTGCTTTTTCTGCGCGGCAACACCCGCCGGCGCACCACGCCCGCCGAGTGGAAACAAGGCCTGCTCCTCGGCGCCTTCGCCGCCGGCGGCATGATCTTGCAAAACGACGGGCTGCAATTCACCGCGGCCTCCACCTCCGCGTTTCTCACGCAGCTCACCGCCATCCTCATTCCGCTCTACGTGGCGTTTCGCATGCGCAAGAATCCCGGCTGGCGCGTGTGGTTTTGCTGCGCGCTCGTGATCACCGGCGTGGCGATCCTCGGGCAGTTTGACTGGCGCGAACTCCGCCTCGGGCGCGGCGAATTTGAAACCCTGCTCGGCGCGTTTTTCTTTGCCGGGCAAATCCTCACGCTCGACCGGCCCGAATTCGCGGGCAACCGCGTCATGCGCATCACACTCGTGATGTTTGCCACCGAGGCCGTGATTTATTCCATCATGGCATTCGCAACCGCCCCGAATCTCTCCGCGCTCGTCGCGCCGTGGGCCTCGCCCGCCTTCATCATGCTCACGCTGCTCCTCGTTGTGTTCTGCACGTTTGGAGCGTTCTTTTTGATGAACGCCTGGCAGCCCAAAATCACCGCGACGGAGGCGGGCCTCGTGTATTGTTTCGAGCCGATCTTCGGCACGCTCCTCGCCCTGTTTCTGCCCGGCCTGTTCTCCGCCGCGTTCGGAATAAACTATGCCAACGAAACCTTCACCTGGACGCTTCTGACCGGCGGCGCGTTTATCACCGCCGCGAATATTCTGCTGCAACTGAAACCTCCGGTAAAATCCTGACAGGTTTCGTCCCCGCAAAAAACTCCTGACATGTCCCGATGCTTCGCCTCTCTTTTCCCCATGCGCAAACTCATCCTCACCGGCCTCGCCCTTGCCTCGCTCTCAATCATGCCCGCCCGAGCCTCAACGGACGCCCCTGACGATTCCCACCTCTGGCTTGAGGATGTGACCGGCGACAAACAGCTCGCCTGGGTGCGCGAGCGCAACGCCGTCAGCACGCGCGAACTCGAAAGCTCGCCCGGCTTCGAGCAAACCCGCGCCGCGCTCCTCGCCATCTACAACTCCAGGGAAAAGATTCCCTACGTCGCGAAACACGGCGCGCATTATTACAATTTCTGGCAGGACGAAAACCATGTGCGCGGCGTCTGGCGCCGGACCACTTTTGCCGAATACCGCAAGACCGCCCCCGCGTGGGAAACCGTCATCGACCTCGACGCGCTTGCCGCCGCCGAAAATGAAAACTGGGTGTGGCACGGCGCCGACATCCTTTACCCCGACCGCGACCGCGCGCTCGTCAAATTCTCGCGCGGCGGCGCCGATGCCGACGTGGTGCGCGAGTTCGACCTGAAAACAAAAACCTTCGTCGCGCCCGGGGCCGGCGGCTTTGCGCTCCCCGAGGCCAAGAGCCGCGTTGCCTGGCACGACCGCGACACGCTCTACGTCGGCACCGATTTCGGCGCCGGCTCGCTCACCGATTCCGGCTACCCGCGCATCGTCAAGGAATGGAAGCGCGGCACGCCGCTCGCCTCCGCCGCGACGATTTTCGAGGCGGACAAAACCGACATGTCTGTATCCGCATTTCGGATACATGACCACGGCGCGCATTACGACATGATCCTGCGACGCCCCGCCTTTTTCACCAACGAAGTCCTGCTTCGCAACCCCGCCGGCGCGTGGGTGAGGCTCGACAAGCCCGACGACGTCAGCGTCGGTTTTCATCGCGGGCAAATCCTGCTCGTTTTGCGCAAGGACTGGACTGTCGGCGGGCGCACCCACGCCGCCGGCGCGCTCCTCGCCGCCGATCTGAAACGCTACCTCGCCGGCGCGCGCGATTTCACCGTGCTCTTCGAGCCCGGCCCGCGCAAATCGCTTGCCGGGACCGCCGACACCAAAAACCACCTCGTCGTCAACGAGCTCGAAAACGTGCGCAACAAACTATTCGCGTGGACTCTCGACGCCGCGACCGGCAAGTGGACGCGCCAGCCCGTGCCCGCGCCCGACTTCGGCGTCACGAGCATCTCGGGAATCGACGAGGACGAATCCGACGACGTGTTCATTCAGACGCAGGATTTTCTCACACCGCCCAGTCTCGTGCTCGGCACGATCGGCAAATCGAAACGCGAAACACTCAAGCGCCTGCCCGCCTTTTTCGACGCCGGCGGCATGAAGGTTTTCCAATACGAGGCCGCCTCCGCCGACGGCATGAGAATCCCGTATTTTGTGCTGGCGCCAAAGAGCTTTCGCGCCGACGGCACCGCGCCCGCCTTGCTTTACGGTTACGGCGGATTCCAGATTTCGATGCTGCCGGATTACAAGGCGCACTTTGGCCGGGCGTGGGTCGCGCGCGGCGGCGTGTATGTGCTCGCCAACCTGCGCGGCGGCGGCGAGTTCGGCCCCGCGTGGCACCAGGCCGCGCTCCGCGAAAAACGCCAGCGCGCCTACGATGATTTCGCCGCCATCGCGGAGGACCTGATCGCGCGCAAAATCACCTCGCCCGCGCGCCTCGGCATCATGGGCGGCTCGAATGGCGGGCTGCTCGTCGGCGCGGCGTTCACGCAGCGCCCCGACCTCTATCGCGCCGTCGTCTGCCAGGTGCCGCTCCTCGACATGCGCCGCTACAACAAGCTCCTCGCCGGCGCGAGCTGGATGGCCGAATACGGCAACCCCGACGTGCCGGAGGACTGGGCCTTCATCAAAAAATACTCGCCCTACCAAAACGTGAAACCCGGCGTGAAATATCCGCGCGTGCTTTTCACCACCTCGACGCGGGACGACCGCGTGCACCCGGCGCATGCGCGCAAAATGGTCGCCCGCATGGAGGCGCAGGGCCACGACGTGCTCTATTACGAAAATATCGAAGGCGGCCACGGCGGCGCCGCCAACGCCGGGCAACGCGCCCGCATGTGGGCGCTGTCGTTCACCTTCCTCGCAAAGGAGCTCGGACTATAACGCCACCGTTCCTTTCGCGAGGGTAGGGCGGCCTCGCCGAGGCCGCCGCGTTTGCCCGCCTCACTGCACCGGCGCGAGGAGCATGGCCACGCGCACGGCGAGGCGGAACCAAAAACCGCGCGCGTTGAGCTCCGCCGACGTTGCCAGGCGCGAGCACGCAAAATCGTTTTCGAGCATTTTTGTCACCTGCTCGTTGAACTGCCTGTCGGCAAACGCCATCGTCAGCTCGAAGTTCAGGCGAAATGAGCGGTTGTCGAAATTGGCCGTGCCAATTGTGCTGTAGGCGTTGTCCACGACGACGACCTTGTGGTGCATGAAACCCTTTGTGTAGCGGAAGGTTTTAATGCCGACCGTTTCGAGCTCCTCGATGTAGGACCACGCGGAAAGCTGCACGAGAAAGTTGTCCGCCTTGTCGGGGATGAGGATGCGCACATCGACCCCGCGCAACGCCGCGAGCTGAAGCGCCGAGATGAACTGTTCGTCGGGCACGAAGTATGGGCTCGCGATCCAGATGCGGGTGCGCGCGGTGTTGATCGCATCAAGGAAAAACAGCGTGGCGGTTTCGAGCTCGTCGGAAGGCGCGGACGGCAGGCAAAGCGCGACACGCGACACGCCGTTCGGCGCGACCTCCGGGCGCCATTCGAATTTCGGAATCTCGCCGGTGGCCCAATGCCAGTCCTCAAGAAAAACCGCCTGCACACATTGCACGACGGGCCCGGCAAGCCGCGTGTGCGTGTCGCGCCAGTAGCCGGCCCTCTTGTCGCGGCTGCGGTATTCGTCGCCGACGTTGAGGCCGCCGACCCACGCCTCGCGTCCGTCGACCACGACGATTTTGCGATGATTGCGAAAGTTGATTTGAAAACGATTCCAGCGCCCGCGTCTCGTGTTGAACGCGGAGACGTTGATGCCGGCGGCGCGCATGTCGCGCACGTATTTGCGCGTCAGTCCGCTGCTGCCAATCTCGTCGAAAAGCACGTGGCAGCGCACGCCCTCCTTGACCTTGGCCACGAGGTGCGAAAGCAATTCGCGGCCGGTGTCGTCGTCGTGGATGATGTAGAACTGCACCAGCACGTATTCCCTGGCGCGGTCGATGCCGTCGAAAATTGATGAGAACGTGTCGTCGCCATCAATGAGCAGCTCGACGTCGTTGCCGCGCGTGAGCGGAAGGTGCGCGAGCAGTTCGATGGCGAAGGGCTCGCCGAATTGCGGAGTGACGAGCATGTTTTTCGCCCGCATGCGGATCAGCGCGGCCTGAATCGTGGGCGCGGAGATGGCGGACCTCTGGCGGCGGAGCGTGACATATCCGTGGAATTTGCTCCGCCCAAAAACCCAATACGCGGGCACGCTCACAACAGGCATCAAAATGAGCGCGACGACCCACGCGACCGCGCCCTGCGAAGTGCGCGCCGTGAGAATCGCGCGGATGCTTGTCAGCACGCCCGCGATTTGGATGAGGATGTAGGCGACGCTGACGACCGCGCCGGTGTGCGAGCGCACGTAGTCCCAAACGGCGGAGGCCCAGGCGACAATGCCGTCGATAATTGATCCGCTTGCGATTTCGGATGCGGGAGCCGCGTTCGCGGCGCGGGCGACGGCGCAGCAACCGGCAACCATGCCGAGCAAAACCACAGTGCGTGTGAGACGACGTTCGCGCATTGCGCCTGATATGTGTGCGCCCCGCGCCTCATTCTCAATGGAAAAATGCGCAAGTGGCGGGCTCCGGGTGTGATTAATTTCATGCCGGGCGATGAGTCCGTAAACTTGCGGGCATGGTTGGCGGGCGAGTTTTTTGTTCAGTTTCGCAACACTCTCCCCTGAAAAAACCCAGCCTCCCGTTTGGCTGAAAATGGAGCGGGCGAAGAGGTTCGAACTCTCGACGTCCACCTTGGCAAGGTGGTGCTCTACCAACTGAGCTACGCCCGCAAAAAGTGATTTGCAGGCGTGAATGAGTAAGCAGCCGTTTGGCCGCGTCAATAGCAATTTCGCACGGATTTTTAGGAAAATATCAGCACGGGTGCTCCGCCGCGGGAAATTCGACTCGACTTTCTTTCTCGTTCTTCGGGGGAAAATCGTTCTCATAGCCGGTTTTCAAACATGTCACTTTTTTCCGCCACGTTTTTTCCGGGTTTGTTTTTGATCGTGATTGGCGTGCCGCTGCTCATCGGCAATTCGCTGATCGCGACATCACTCAAGGCGGTGCCGCGCTCGCCGCTTGCCGCCGCGGTGTTCTGGGGCGCGGCGGCGGTTTGGTTTCTCTACGTGGTCTGGCATTTGGCGCCGGCGGACTTGGTGCTTTTTGAGACGCCAAAGCCCTGGGCGGCGTTTTTCGGGGCGGTGGCGGTGGCGGCGTTTTATTTTGTGCCCGATTTCCTGGCAATTCGCGGGTTGAGCGCGCTCACGCTGCTCGCCGCGTGGGAAGTTTTGACGGGGCTTTTTGGCGAGTATGATTACAGCCGCCGTTTGTTTGTCGTCGGGTTTGTGTATGCGGCGATCGTGCTGGCGATTTATTTCGGATGCGTGCCGTATCGCGCGCGCGATTTTATCCAGTGGCTGTTTGTCCGCGTGCAACGCGCGCGCGCGCTGGGAGCGTTTCTTGTCGCGTATGGGCTGCTCGTCGCGGGAATCGCTTTTTCGTATTAAACCACACTTGTCGCAACGATGTCATCGCAACCGGACGCCAGCCCAAACCAATCCAACGCCAAGCCAACGCCGCCCGTGCTGCTGGTCATCGCGGGAGCGGCGGGTTCGGGCAAGTCCACTTTGTGCGAGCGGCTCGTTTCAACGGAGCCGGAGTTTTCCAGGGTCGTGACAACCACCACGCGTCCGCCGCGTCCCGGCGAGATCGACGGCGTGCATTATCATTTTTTGACGCCCGGACAATTTGACGCAAAACTGGCCGCGGGGGAATTTTTGGAATGGGCGTGGGTGCACCAAAAGCATCGTTACGGAACGCTTGCGTCCTCGGTGCTCGAACCGCTTGCGAACGGGCGCAGCCTCGCGATCAACATTGATGTGCAGGGCGTGGAAAGTTTTCGCAACGCGGCGAAAACCAATCCGATTCTCGCGCGGCACATGGCGACGGTTTTTATCGACGTGCCGATGGAGGAGCTTCGCAAGCGCATGAAATTGCGCGGCCAGGATTCCGACGCGGAAATCGAACGCCGGATGAAAACCGCCGAGCGGGAAGTGCGGGAGGCCGGCAAGTTTGACTATTTGATAAGGAGCACGACGAGGGACGGGGATTTCGCGGCGTTGCAGGCCGCGTGGCGCGGCACCTGCGAGCGAATCGGGGCGGCGCAAAAAGAGCAGGCTTGAGGCGGGCCTAGATCATGGTTTTGCGAGCCCGGCTCCGGCCTTGGCGCCGCCGGGCTTTTTCCCGAGGGAAACAGAGTGCGCGATGCGGCGCAAATCCGCGGCATCCTCCCCGGTCAAATCTTCGGGCACAAACCTCACCCGCGCGCAGTCCGTCCCGTAAAGACCCTCGAAGAAAACGCAGCCGGTGAGATATTTTCCCGCAGTGTTGGCGTGAATCGCATCAAGGCTGAAAGTCCGCCTGCCGTTCTTGGTGCGCCAGCGCCAGCCGACATTGAGGCTGCCTTTTTGCCCCGGTAATTTTCCCTCCGGCGGGTTTTTGAAGTCGAAATTTTTGTCGGGTTCGTAGGTCCAGCGCGGTGTGGCGCGCGCGGCCTGCATCGCGTCGCCGGAGGGCAGTATGCGCAGTCCGTGGCGCGCGGAGAGCTCCTTGTAGGCGGCGCGCAGGCCGGCATGCATTTTCTGCTGCGTGAAACCGTCGCCTTTCTGATACCAGGCGTGATCCTCCCGGTATGCCCAAGTCTGGTGAATGACGATTTCGGCGGTGGGCGCGAGTTTGCGAATCGCGTCGATGAGCTGCTTCGCGTGGGGTTCCTGGTGCTCCGGCTTGAAGCTCCGCTGGCTCCACTCCTGGATCGTGACAAAATCCCACTCCACGGCGGCAAGCGCCTCGGGAAGGCTGACTTTTTTCTTGCCGGCGATGCCGAGCACGCCGGCGTTGTTGGCATACGGGCTGCCCTTGGGATCGTCGGGATTGGCAAGCGCGGCGCGCAAGTGGCGCGCATGGCGCTCAAGCGAGCAACCGCCGAGGTTGGCGCGAAAGAGCACGAGTTGCCGTCCCGTGGACTCAACGATTTGCGGCAGGAACTCGGTGGCGTTGTCCGCAAAGCTGTTGCCGATGGTGAGCACCTTGGCGGCGTCACGCGACGCGGGCTTGGGCGGGGGCGTTTGGGCGGGGGAATTTTGCGCAAGGCAAACCACACCGAGAATGACAAATGCGGAGAGGGGGAACTGTGCCCGCCGGACGAGGCGTGTGATGGGTTTCATGGGTGTGGTATTTTGGAGGATTGCAGCCATCAGCTTTGTCAAAAACCGGGGGAAGTGGAGCCTTGATTTCGCCCGCGCGTGAATCTCACGGAGGGAAGGGCGGCCAGGGCATGGAGTCCCGCTTTTTCCAGGCCGTTGTGGCAATGGGGGAAATAAAAACCGGATGTCTTCAAAACATCCGGTTTCGTGTGGAAGGGATTTGCCCGCGGGCTTACGCGACGCGCTCGACGACGAGCGGCGGCGGGGTGGGGCGCTTGGGCGCGAGGCGGTAGGCGTTCTTGAAGTATTCGAGCGCCTGCTCGAGTTTCGCCTCGTCGTTGTAGTGAATCATCATGAGCGGCTCGCCTTGCTTTACTTGCGTGCCGACTTTTTTGATTTCCGAGACGCCGACCGCGTGGTCGATTTTGTCGTGCGCGCTGGTCTTGCCGGCGCCGAGAATGTGCACGCCGTGCGCGATCATGCCCGCGCTGATCATGTGCACGTAGCCGCGCTTGGGGGCGGGAAGTTTGCGCACGTGTTTCGCGGTGGCGAATTTGGACGGGTCGTCGATGTAGGAGGGGTCGCCGCCCTGGGCCTTGACGAGGTCCTTGAGTTTTTGGAGCGCGCTGCCGTCGGTGAGGTGGCGTTGCACGGTTTGCTTGGCGGAGAGCGTGGAGCCGGCGACTCCGGCGAGGCGCACGATTTCCATGCCGAGTTTCATGACGAGGTCCTTGATGTCCTCCGGACCCTCGCCTTTGAGAAGCTGGATGGCCTCCTTGATTTCGAGCGAGGTGCCGACGGTGTCGCCGAGCGGCTGGTTCATGTCGGTGACGAGCGCGACGCAGCGGCGCTTGAGCGTGCGGCCGACGCGGGTCATGGAGCGGGCGAGTTGCTTGGCTTGCTCGAGTTCCTTGATGAATGAGCCGTTGCCCCACTTGACGTCGATGACGAGCCCCTCGGCGCCCTCGGCGAGTTTCTTGGAGAGCACGCTGCCGGTGATGAGCGGAAGGCTCGGGATGGTGCCGGTTTCCTTGCGGAGCTGGTAGAACTTGCCTTCGACGGGCGCGAGGTCGTCAACCTGTTTGGCAATGGAGCCGCCGATTTTTGCGAGTTGCGAAACGAAGTGATCCTTGGAGATGGTGTGCTTGAAGCCGGGCACCGCGCAGAGTTTGGTGAGTGTGTTGATGACGTAGTCGTGCTCGATGCCGCACATCATGGGAACAACAACGCCGCTGGCCATCGCGAGCGGAACGAGCACGAGGTCGGTTTTGTCGCCCACGCCGCCGGTCGAGTATTTGTCGATCTTGGGTTTCGCGATGTCGGAGAGATCGATTACGTCGCCGGAAAGCATCATCTCCTCGGTGAGATCCGCGGACTCCTGGGCGGACATGCCCCGGAAGAAGATCGACATGGCCAGCGCGGCCTGCTGGTGCTTGGGCATTTCATTGTCGAGAATGCTGTCGATGATGTAGCGGATTTCCTCCTTGTTGAACTCTCCGCCGTCGCGTTTTTTTTCGATGAGAAATTCGAATGTGGGTTTGATAAATCTCCGTGATGGAATTATGCGTTTGGTCATTGTCGTTCTTGCGTGTGTATAGAAAAAAATATCCGCCCCCCTTTGCAGGGGCGGTAAAAGTGTATAACGCAAACAGACTTATTGCGGATGTCGAGCTTAAACTATGGGAGGCGAGCGTGAGCCTGTTGATTGAGAAGTGTGCAATTTATTAATCAATAGTTGGTTGCGTCATTTGCAAACGATGTCGAACAACTGCAAACTTGTTGGCTGTGTTGGTTCGAGGCGTCCTTGTGCAGGCCATTTCCCCTGTTTTTATTCTGGTTTGCCGGATGCGCGCGCAACTATTCTCAAGCTCTCGGGGCGTTTATAATTTCATCGTGGGCGACGCCCAAATTTGAGGCGAGGCGGCGGGTTTGTTGATATTCCTCAAACCCGGGAAGTTTATCGAGTGTGATGATTTCGGCGCGACTTTTGCCCGCGGCGATTTGACGGTGGGTGTGATCAAGCAGTCCGGTCAAATAATCGCGCATGGCGAGCAGATCGTCGCGCCCGCCCGTCACGCCGAAACGCGGAGTGGCGCCACCATGCCCGAAAACATAGATCGCGTCCGCAGGGTAGGTTTTCGCCGCGGTTTCAAGAGTGGCAATCCAGCCGGCAATGCTCGCGCCGCCCGCGCGGTCGATCACCGGATGGAGGCGGTTGAAAACAAGGTCGCCCATGTGCACTATGTTGGCCTTTTCGAAAAGCACGATGATGTCGCCGCTCGTGTGCGCGGGGCCGAAGTGGCGGGCGTGGATTGTCTCGGTTCCCGCGCGCGATCCGCCGAGGGCGAGCGACCATGTTTCGGCGAAGGTCGTGTCGGCGTAAACTTGCTTGTCGAGCGCGGGTGGTTTCGCGCGCGCGGCGGCGGCGCGTTGAAGTCCGGGCACGTTTTTGTGCGCGACTATTTTTTTCACCACGGGGCGGAAAACCGAATTGCCCGAAGTGTGGTCGCCGTGGTGGTGCGTGTTGATGAGCGCGTCGATTTGGCGGTCGCCGCGTTGCGGTATTCCGGCGAGGCATTTTGCAGCGGTGTCGGGAAATTGCGTGTCCACGACGGCGAGGGCGTCGGGTGATGCGAGCCAGCCGATGGTGCCGCCGCGTCCGTTAAAAATGCCGACATTGCGCCGCAGACGAACAAAACCGTCCGGCATCGATGCCATTGCTCTGGTCTGTGAAAAAAGTCCGCCCCGCGATAGCAAACCCATCGATGCAAAAAGAGCGGAGGCGCGGAGAAAGTGGCGTCGGTTCATGGGCGTTCCTTTGTGTTGTTGGGGCGGGCGAATTCTCTTCGGAAAACGGTGGCGGAAGTGAAAAACAAACCAGTTGGAAGCCACGGGATAAAGTGCAAACTTGCGGTTAAAACTGTCGGGATGTCCCAAGGTTCTGTTGTTTGCGCGGCAACCATAAGCGGGTGTTTTTTTATGCGCACCATGTCATTGTGGCATCGTTTTGGTTGCATTCGAATTGTTTGGCATAACAAAAACATGTAATTATATATGTGACATCCTGTTCCGCTTATTTTTTTGTGCAGTTGAACGCGGGGTGCCAAATTCGATTTATTGCAGGGAAAGTAAAAAGGAAATGTAATGACGTTCGGCGCAACTAGTTGTGATTCAAAATGTAATATGACGCTTCCTTAATGCGCTAATGATTAGCGCAATACAGACCACGGCGGGCTTATTGATAGCCATATGCAAAAAGTTCAAAATAGAAGTTGACTCGATTGCCGCACACTTGCATGTATCCATAAAACTTAATTAAAACATTCTGCAAATACATGGTCAGTTTCCTGATATATTCTTCGAAAAAGAAAGTGATGCCCACGGCTGCGGGGCACGGGACGGATGTTTATTTGCCCAATAGCGCGCGCTTTGTTGAGAAGCCCGCCTTTCGCAGTGCTTGTATCTGCTTGTAAGCGGTAAAACATGGATACCCTGGAACAAGTTGTTGTATACGCCACGGGGCGGAAAGCATCCGACGTCCACTTGGCGCTGGATGAAAACATTTATCTGCGTCTTGACGGTGACATTGTCTCCTGTCCCGGACTGACCACGGGCGCGCCGTTTTTTGAGGACGTTTACAAACGCTTGAGCCCGGCCCAGCACAAGGCGTTCAAGGAGCAGGCGCTGGCCGCCGACTTTGCCGTGAACTGCGCGGGTTGGGACATGCGCTGCCACCTTTACTGGGCCAACACGAAGCCGATTCTGGCAGTCCGCTTTATGCGCGGAAAAATCCCGTCCATGGAGGACGTGATGCTGCCCAAGGCGTTTCAGGACCTCATTCGCCAGGGACGCCCGACCGGGCTTATTCTGGTCACGGGTTACACGGGCTCCGGCAAATCGACAACACTTGCCGCGTGCTTGGACTGGATTAATCATAATTCCGCCCTGAACATTGTCACGCTTGAGCACCCGGTTGAATACCGTTACAAGGCCGCGCAGAGCATTATTCGCCAGCGCGAGGTTGGCCGCGATGTTCCGACTTTTGGCCATGGCATGGTGGACGCGATGCGCGAGGATCCCGACGTGATTCTTATCGGCGAGCTTCGCGATCCCGAGACAGTGAAGGCGGCTGTGTCCGCCGCCGAGACGGGACACTTGGTGTTTGGCACACTGCACACACGCACGGCGGGAAGCACCATCAGCCGCATTCTGGACGTGCTGCCCTCCGACGAGCGCGACCAAGTTCGCACGATGGTGGCGTCGTCATTGCTGGCGGTGATTGGCCAGCGCTTGATCACGCGTGTTGGCGGTGGTCGCGTGGCGGCGTTCGAGCTATTGCTGAACTGTCCCGCGGTTGCCGGCGCGATTCGCGAGAACAAACCCGGTCAAATCGCGAACGAAATCGCGGTGAAAAAGGACATGGGAATGATTGACTTTGACACATGTTTGGTGGATTACGTTCGCAAAAAGCTAATTACACCGGAAACCGCCATGGAGTCCTCGGACAGGCCTGATGAAATTCGCAAGCGCCTTGGCATCAGCACCAAGGTCAACCCCCTCTCCTCTGGTATGGGCGCGGGGTCCTCGTCCTCATCCTCCATGTCCGGCGGCACGAGACCCACAATCCCTTCCGCGTTGATGCAACGCTAACCATTTCACCCACTCATGCTTCCCACGTTCGCACATCGTTTATTTTCTCCCATCCGGTTCGCCGCGATTCTGGCCGTTTTTTCAACGGGACTCGCGCTGCAGGCCCAGGATGACAATGCGCCGCTTGAGCCGGAGGAGGTCTTGATGCGCACGATTCCCTATTTTAGCCAGGACGAGCAGCCGATCGCCAAGGTGCTTCAATCGCTCGGGCGCTCCTACGGCATAAGCATTATTTGTGACAAGGACGTGACGGGGGATGTGAATGTCGAGTTTCACAACATCACGCTGCGCGGCATTCTCGACGCCCTGTGCATGTCCGAGGGTTACTACTGGCAATTGGAGGAAATGGGCTTTGTCACGGTTCGCCGTTTCAAGACGATTGTTTATCAAGTCGAATATCCCAAGCTTGAGCGCAAGGGCACTTCGAAAGCGACCATCAATCTCGGCCAGACCAACTACGACGCCTCGCAGTCGGGCGGCGGTGGTGGTGGCGGCGGTGGTGGCGGCGGCGGCGGTGGTGGTGGCGGCGGCAGCGACACCGAGGACGAGGCCAGCGTCTCGCTCGACACCAGCAATGACACCCAGTTTTGGGACAAATTTGAGGCGGAGATCAAGGAGTTGAAGAGTAAGGACGAGCGCATTGTGTTCGACCGTTTTTCGGGCACGATCATTGCGACGGCCTCCCGCCATACCCACGAGTATATAGACCGCTTTTTGGGCACGGTGAACAGCCGCATTGGCCAGCAAGTTGAAATTATTGGCAAGATAGTCGAGGTGCAGTTGCTCGACCAAAACAAGCTTGGCATCGACTGGGCGCAGGCGGCCACCAGCATTGGCAACCTTGTCATTGGTGCCACCCAAGTCGCCACGCCGCTCGTGACCAACGCAGGCGCCACCCAAACCACGATCAGCGGCGCGTTCACCAACACCAACATAACCGCCACCTCGCTGGGCGGATTCAGTTTTAATCCCGACACCTTTGCGGGCACGATTAGCGCGGGCAAAATTAGCGCCGTGATTCAGGCGCTTTCCGAGCAGGGCAACCTTAATGCGGTCACCTCACCGCGCTTGATTACCATCAACAACCAGACGGCCTATATCAAGGACACCGAGGACCGTCCCTATTTCCAGCTTCGTTCCCAAAGCTCGCAAACAATGATTGGCTCGAGCAGCGGTTCCTACGAGAGCAAACAGTATGACATTCAGACAATCTCCATTGGCACAATGATCGCGATCACTCCGCACATCGCGGACAATGGCGACATCACGCTGGACGTCACTCCCGCCATCACCCGCTTAAAGGAGGAAATCAAGTCGGAGGACGGCTCGCTCAACGCGCCCGCGCTGTATGTCAAGACCACCTCGACCATTGTCCGTTTGCGCTCGGGTGAGACCGCAATTATTGGCGGCATTGTCACGGACAGCACCGCCGACACCACGCGGGGTGTTCCCGGACTGAGCAAAATACCGATGCTCGGTCGTCTCTTCCGTTCCGAGGGCAAATACAAGACAAAGACGGAATTGGTTATTTTCCTGACGCCCCGCATTCTTGTGCCCGGCTCCAGTTTGTCCCCGCAGGATCAGGGCGAGGCGGATCGCAACAGCCGCGCCGTGCGCTCGGCCTTGGGTTCAAACGCCCCGTCGCCCTCAGTCTATTCCAGAACCATGGCCGGCGGCGCGTCCGCATCCAGCCGCCCGGTTGAATCCATTTCACTTTTGGATTAAGCAGATTTTAAAAACAAAAACGGTTGGCAATGAGCACGCTTCTCTCAAAAAAAACACCGGCACCCGGCCTGTCCAAGTTGGACAATGGCGCGGCGGCCGGAGGCGTGGCTCCCGGCGGCAAACCGCAATCCCGTTTTGAGAGCGATTTTTTGTGGATGCCCCAGGCGTTGCGCGACAAGGGCGTGGGCGCGTCGAGCATCAAAATCGCCACCGATTATTACAACCAGCAGGGACGCCGCTCCAGTTTTGGCAGCGTGCTCGTCGAGCTCGGCATCTTAACGCCGTTCAACCTGACCAAGCTCATCTCCGAGCATCACAAGCTGCCCGTCATCACGCTCAGTTCCATGCGCATCAGCATGGAGGTGGCGCGATTGCTCTCGCCCACGATTGCCCGCAGGTTGCGCGTGCTGCCCTTGAAGCGCAATGGCTCGATGATCAGCCTCGCCGTGAGCGATCCCTCGATCCCCGGTTTTGCCGAGGCCACGCAGGCGCTCGGACGCTATGGCATCACGGTTTTTGAGTATAACATCGCCCCCGAGGCCGAGGTGCTTGCCAAGCTCGAGGAACTTTACGCCTCGCGCGCCGATGTTTCCGACCCCGGACGCTTTTTCGACCTTTTGGTGACCGACGCCGTCAACATGGGCGTGTCCGACATCCATGTGGTTCCCGAGGAGGTGCTCACGCAGATCAAGTTCCGCGTTGATGGCGCCATGCAGCCCTACAAGGTCATTGACAGCGCCGTTCGCGAGTCGGTGGCCGCGCGCATCAAGATGAAGGGCGGGCTCGACATCGCGGTGAAGCACATTCCGCAGGACGGACGCGCCAAGCTCGTGCTTGCCGGCAAAAAAATCAACCTGCGCTTTTCCTCGCTGCCCACGCTGTATGGCGAAAGCGTTGTCATTCGTATTCTTGACCAGTCCAAGGGCATCGTGCCGCTCGAAAAACTCGGCATGCTGGACGACACCAAGGCCGCAATCCTTGGCGCGGCCAACGCGCCCTTTGGTTTCACGTATTTTGTGGGGCCCACGGGATCGGGCAAAACGACCTCGCTGTATTCGATCATCAACACGCTCGACGTCACCAACTACACGATGATGACGCTTGAGGACCCGGTCGAATATGAGTTTCGCAACATCCGCCAGACCGAGGTCACCGAGTCGCTGACCTTTGCGCTCGGATTGCGCTCCCTGCTCCGTCAGGACCCCGACTACATCCTCGTGGGCGAGACCCGCGACAAGGAGACCGCCGAGCTTTCCATGCGCGCGGCACTGACGGGTCACACCGGCTTTTCCACGCTCCACGCCAATACCGCGCTCGGCGGCATCACCCGTCTTATCGACATCGGGGTGGAGCCGAGCATCATCATCGGCGCGGTCAACCTCTTTGTGTCGCAGCGGCTGATTCGCCGCCTGTGCGTTTGCAAGGAGCCGCATCCGCAGAGCGCGTCGCTGGCTGAAATCCACGGCATCAAGCTGCAGGAAGGGGAGACTCTTTACCGTCCCAAACCCGGCGGTTGCAATGTTTGCAACGGCAGTGGTTACAAGGGCCGAGTCGGGCTTTATGAGTGCCGCCCGGTCGAGCCCTTTGCCGACATTATTGTGCGGCAGGGAAAAGATGCCTTGCGCGAATGCGAAGCGCATGCAAGAAAACTTTGTGCAACCGAAACTGAACAAACGGGAAGTTCGATTTTCCGCACCCTGCGACAGGACGGCTTTCTTAAGGCCGTGCAGGGGCAGACCTCCATCGAGGAGGTGATTGCGCAAACGGAATCAGAAGATTCCGAATAATCCCGAAGACAACAACCGATAGACAAAACTAAATAAAACATAATGAAACATAATAAAATCAACTCCCGCAAGGGTTTCACGCTCGTGGAAATGCTCGGTGTTCTCGCGATTATCGCGATCCTCATCAGCGTCATCTCCGTTGGCGTTCTCTCAGCCATCAACCGCGCCCGCACCGTGGCCACGATTTCGAACTTCAAGAATCTCGAAACCGCATTGCTCGCCTATATCGCGATGCCTGAGTCCGGAGGTAAGGCTCCCTTGACCAAGGCTGCTGCTGTTACCAGTCTTCGTGCGGTTGATGGCATGTCAAATGCCGCCACTGTTATTGCTGCCACCGACATGACAGCCTACACGTTGGAATCGGTGTTCCTTTCCGCAGGCACCCTTGAGCGTCTTCCCAACTGGCGCGTTGGTAATGACGGCGTGCAGTCCGGCGATATTGCCCTGGCAAATATAGCGGGTTGGAATCGCAAGAAAAACGGTTTTTGTGAAACCGAAAACAACAATGCCGGCACCATTGCCCCTGCTGATCTTGCGGACTTCACCGCATTCATCCGCACAGAGTGCGCTCCCGTTGATAATGGTGCCACTCCCGGTGAATGCACCACCTCTGGCCAGGCCATGAATTCTGCGACAGGCGTGAACTTCCAAATTGATGGAACATCCAACCTCCCTTCTGGCAGGGTTGCCTATATCGTGATCCCCGGCCTTACGCCAAGAGATGCAGAGAAGATCTCCGAGGAAATCAACGGAACGCTCAATATCATCGACCTCAAGCAGGCCAATGCAGCAGGCACCCGCACGCAGACAGCGGGCCGCTTTGCGGTTGATTGCGAAGACGCAATAGTAGCCGCCCAGGACGGCACCGCTACCGGTTACTACTTCCTCGCCAACCTGTAAGAGGTTTGAACGATCTTTGTGTGAATATGATGTTTGTATAAATAATCATATAAACACGAAAGATTAACACTCAACAGCGGGGCGTGGAGACAATCTCCCCGTCCCGCTTCTTTTCTAAAAACACTACCATGGCGAAGCCACAAGGCCTGTTCATCTGGGAGAAAACCGTCTATTACAATGATCCGGTCAAGGGCTGGTTGCGCAAACCGCTTGTCCGACTTGAAGATGCGGTGGCAGTGGTGCAGGAGCACTATAAAAAAAAGTCCAGTCTGGTGATGGCCTATGATCCCGACATCATGCAGACGGAGTTTGCGGAGTGCCCGGGAGGCGGGAGGCCGATTGTCCGCGAGGCATTGTCGGGCAGCCATGAATCGATTGCAAACAATCTGACGGGGTGGGGTTTTCAACAGCCATGGCCTCTGCCGGGCTCGGGGGGCAGTTTTGGCAGTTTTTGTTCGTATGAAACCGTGCCGTCATTGAGTGTGCTTCGCTCGAGCCTGATGGATGTGGGATATTCCGTTCCACGCGCGTTTCCGCTGGCCACGCTGGCCATGCACGCGTCAGCGACACCGGGGCGCACCAGTATTTTTATGATCGTGGACAAGGACAGCCAAGCCTTTGTCTATATCAACACCATGTCGGGCATGAAAGCCTGCCGCAAACTGTATGCCGGCAAGCGTCAGGAGGCCTATGACGTCTGGTCCGAAATCAGCATGGTTTTCGGCGAATATGGTGTGACTTTTGAGGATGGCGGGCAACGTCCGCAAATGCGCATTTACCAAGCGCCCGGCACGGATGTAAAAACCCAGTGCCCCTATTGGGATGTGTTGCAGGCGCAGGCGCAAGTGGAGGTGATGGGCTTTGGCGCGCTCGAGCTTTTGCTCCTGAGTGTTCCAGGAAAACATAGCAGCTCGCTGATGGAAGACATGCCCAAGACCATCGTTTTGGATTTTGGACTTCAGATCGCGACCGCCGTGCTGC
Source organism: Ereboglobus sp. PH5-5 (assembly GCF_029504805.1). NCBI lineage: Bacteria > Pseudomonadati > Verrucomicrobiota > Opitutia > Opitutales > Opitutaceae > Ereboglobus > Ereboglobus sp. PH5-5. The sequence continues at coordinate 121,488 of NZ_JAQFIT010000012.1, forward strand.
TGGCTGTTTTCATAGGGTTTGGCATTTTTGCGTATTTGCAGCTCCAGAAAGACAGAAAAACAATAAAGGCTCTCAATACACAACAAAGTGCGCTCACCGCGCAAAAAGTTCGCCTGGAGAAAAACAAGAGTGAAATGCAGAATTTGCAGAAATTGTATGCCAAGGATATTTTTGAATATTCGAGCGGCCGCGTGCAATTGATTCAGATGCTGCCCGCGGCGATACCGAGGGAGGGCACGCTTACGTCCGTGAATATCAGCGGCGAGACCTTTCGTCTGGCGGGCATCTTTTGGAAACAAAACGCAACACAGTCAAAGACCGCGGAGGCCACCGACCCGACCACGGCAATCAAGCGCACACTCGAAGGTTCGATTCCGGGTCTCTTGGTGAATCAGGGCGGAAACAAATACACCGACGGCACCGGGGATTTTATTGTGGAGGGAACCACACCCAGGCCAAGCCTTGCCGCCGAGCCTGAGCCGGCCAAAGGAGGCAGGGGTTCCGTCAGAAAAACGAAGGCATCAACTCCCCGTAAATAATGCAACAGACGAAAAAAATAACTTATCGCGCGGCACCGATGTGGACATTTTCCACGGTGGTGGCCTTCCTTTTGTGCGCGGGGTTGGTTTATTATTGGTATACAACCAGCAAGAGCAACAAGGCCATGGTCACGCGCCTGAACTCGTCGATCAGCAATACTCGGAAGAGTGTGAACAGTCTGTCCGGCGAGTATTCCGATGACAAGGCCGAGCAGGCGCGCGCGGATGCGGACAAAATTCGATCCGGCATGATGACGGGGCAGCAGGCGGACGCCTTCGTTTCGGGACTGCGCCCGACATGGTCCGTGGTGGCTCGCACGGAAACCCCCACCGATGAATTTATAAAAAGGCGTTATCAAATCGCCCGCGGCAGCGCGCCGGTGTCGGCCTGGCCGGAAGTATTGTCGCTGTTCAACCGCATGAAGGAAATCGACTCCCTAGCCGTGGACAGCGTTGACATCCAGACCGTCGGCGACAGCCGCAAGCGGGAGTTCAGCCGCATCAGCCTTGCGCTCACTGTTTACGTAAAGAAACCCGAGTAACCCGCGCTACCCATGAAATTCCACACCATGAACCTTCCCCTGCTGACGGTGCTGCCGGTTGTTCTATTGTCCGGCGTCGTTTGTGCGCAAAACGTCGCGCCGCGCCTGGCCGCGCCACTGGTCATTCCCGCCGCTCCGACAACAACCCGGCCGGTTGCAACCAAGGAACCCGTTCGCGAGGCCCAAGTGCAACTGCCCGTGCAAGCCGCGCCGCAACCCGCAAAACCCGCGCCGCAAATTTCGATGGCCGCGCCAAGCGCGCCCGTGGCGCAAACAGTCTCGACCCCAACCGCCTCCGTGCAATTCGATGACGGACTGGGCGAGCTTATGAAAGGGGCCAGGCCCTATTCCGATCCCCGTTCGAAAATGAAGTCAAAGAAGACCTCCATTCCCGGCCCCGGGGGAACCGAGGCCTCGCAACTGCGCGACGAGATGATCATGCGCATGAAGCGCGCCGTTGAGCAAATCGCGTCGGAATACGGAAACCCGACCTTCGCCCAAGTGTTCACCAACGACGCCGTGCAGGCGCAAGTGCTTCGCAAGCGCGTGCAAATGCTTCATCGCATGGAGACCATCCGCACCGAGATCGCCGCGTTGCAAAAACAAAAGGAGCAGGTTCGCGCCGAGGTCGATGCCTCGCAGCATGAGTTGATCGCGTTGCAACAACAGGCCGAGGCCCTGACCAACCGCCTTCAAAAAGCCCGCTTTGCATTGGGCTCAATCAGCAACTAAGGAACAACCAAACCCATTTAAACACAAAACGAGTCCAGAAAAACAATGAGCAGTTCCAGCCAAATGATCGAAACCGTGATGCACCTGATGCACCAATGCGTCGTGCTGTCCGCGTCCGATGATTTACCGGTGCAAGAGCGGTGGGACAATTTTCTCTCGGAGCTTGTGGCGCTTGGCGCCGACGTGGCCGCCCTGTCCGAAAACCGCTGGCAGGTGATTGACCGCGAAACCCAGGAAAGCTGCATCATTGAAGAACAGGAAGGAATTTATTATGTCGAACGAACCCACACAGATGACCCAGTTTCAGCAAAAAGCCCAACTGCGCCTGCAGGAGATGGAAGTGGAATGGCGCCGGACGCTTTTCGAGCGTTTCCGGACGATTTGCCGCGAGGAGATGATGGAGGTCGTCAAGGCGTTGCTGGAGAGCATGCACAATCCGCAGGATTTGGAGCAGAAAATTTCGGAAATGCAGGAGCGCGCCAATACGAACCAGATGGAGCTCTTTACCACGGTTACGCAGACGAGCGAGGAAGTGCGCAACCTGGCCAAGAAACTGGAACAGCCCCAGGCTTCGGATCCGCAGGTGCTGGAAACGATTACCAAGGGACAGGAGGCCATTTCGAAGGAAGTGACCACGAAGCAGGACGAGACGACCCGTATTATACAGGAGGACGTCCGCCAGTCGGCTCAACTTTCACGCAGCACCCTCTGGAAGGCGGTGGCAATTACGGCGGTGGCGTGCATCCTGCTATGCGCGGGGGCAGTCGCTTCCCTGCGCCTTTTGAGCGGGTCGAGCCTGGTGAGCCAGGCGGATTTGAAGGCACGCGACACGGCTTTGACCCAGAAAACGGCGGCGCAGGCCGAGGTGAAGGCATTGGAGGCGGAGAAAGCCAAGGGAGCGGAGGAGGTCAAGCGTTTGACGGCTCAAAGCGAGGCGCTGAAGGCCGAAATCCGTCAGACAACGGCGACCCAGTCGTCGCTGGCGGCCAACCTCAGCGCGATGCAGCAGCAGGTGACGCAACTGCAACAGATTCAGGAACAGTTCCGCTTCAAACTGGTGAAGGGCGAGGCGGGCGGAGTGTTCGTGGAAGTGCCGCCGGAAGCGCAGACATTCCAGTATATGGACAGGACCTTCATCCAAGTGAAATAGCGTCTTATCACACCGCGGCTGAAACACTTTCCCTTGCGCTGGGCGCCTACTCCGCCGAAATGCGCGAGCGTCTCGCCACGCAAAAAAAGGCAATGCGCGCGCTTTTGGATTCGATCGCCGTGAGCGTGGGCGATGCCCGGACGATGATGCGCCGCCTCAAGGCGATGAACTTTGAGGGCGACATCATGGAGATCGAAAAAGTGTTCGCGAAGAAAAAGACATCAACCAAGGCCAAGGCATCCGTCCGGAAAAAGAAAGCGGTTCGGGCAAAAAAAACCGTGTCACGACCGGCAAAAGCCAAAACACCGGCCAAGCGGGGCGGCAATAAGAAGAAGGTTGGAAAAAAATGAAACCACACGATATTTCGCGAATTTCCGCAGGGGCGTCGCAAGCGACGCCCGGTTTGGCAATGCGTTGTTTGAGGGCGTCGCAAGCGACGCCCCTGCGCGCTGTCGCATTATTGTCATGCGCGCTGGGATTGTGCCTGGGCGTGTCAGCCCAGGGTGTCAGCCAGGCGGGTATTGGCCCCCGGGCCATCGACTCTTTTGGGCTGGAGCGTCCCAACACCGACACGCGCGACACGCAAACGGCCAAACTTTCGCTTGACGGCATCAAGAACCCGCTGGCCAATGTGTCGCTTCCTTCGGAATTGTTGAAGTCATCCGGGGACGGGCGCATCCTTCTGTTTAGCGTGGCGCGCCTTTCGGAGGAGGATTTGCAGAATCCCTTTGAGGTTCGCGTGCAAGTGGCCGTGGATGTGCTGGAAACCGTGATCGAGATTGGCGGCATAGTGGAGAGCGTGGATGGCAAGAAAAACACGGTCATCCTCCTGACGCGCCCGCCCAAGGTGCGCTCGGCGTCCTCCGATCCGAAAGCCGACAAGGCCGAGCAGGAAAAGCCGGTGCCCAGGGTGTATTCGGTCGGGGACATAGTTGAGGGATTCAGAATTTATTCCATTGGACGCGACTCCATCATTGTTGAGCAATCCGAAAGGTATGTGGAAGTGACGCGCGGACGCCCGGCAACGGTGTGCGTGCCGCTGTCCGCAAGGTGATTTTTTCGCATGCCGGCCTACATAGTAAGATACACCAATGAGAAGGGACGCGTCCGCAAAGAGCGAATGTTCGCCCCCGACATTGCGTATCTGCAAGGCATGATGCAACGAAAGCGGTATTGGCCGCTTTCGATAAAGATGGAGGAGCGAAAGTCACGCACCTACAAAACAAAGCTGGGCGCGCAGGATCTCATATCAATTTTGGACCAGGTTGAGATTCAGCTTGATGTGAACATCAATATCGACGACGCGTTTCGCAATCTCGTTGATGAGTTTCCAAGGGGCAAACCCAAGTTTGTGATCTCCCACATTTCCGACGAGATCAACTCCACCGGGCGCGTGGCCGACGCATGCGGACAATTCCCGCGCATATTCCCCGATCATATCCGGCAGATGATTTCCGTTGGCGAAAGCACGGGCAAACTGGCGAACGCGTTTCACCGTCTGATTGAATATTTCCAGAGCGCGGATGCGTTAAAAAACACAATCATAAGCGCGAGCATGTATCCGGCGATGATCATGGTGGCGATGGTGGCCTTCATATTTGTTATTTTCGGGTTCACGGTGCCGACCTTGATGAAGGTGTTTATAGAAATTGGTGTGGAATTGCCGCCGATGACCCGGGCGATTCTGGCGATGTCCAATTTTATCAAGGACAACATGGTGCTTTTGTTGATCTGCACCGCCATCGCGCCCTTTGTCATGGTGTGGTCGTTTCGCTCGAAACTATTTCGTCCGCTGATTGACTGGTGCATGGTAAAAATGGCGGTGATTGGTCCAATTACCAAGGACATCTGCATCGCGCGTTTTGCCACCAACCTTGGCGCGCTTTACGAGTCGGAAATCCCCATTGTGCAAGGATTGACCATTTGCTCCAAGATCGCCGGCAACGCCATTTACAATCGAGGCATCACAATAACCCGCGAGGCGGTGGAGCAGGGACGGGGAATCTCGGACGGACTCAAGGAGTCGAAGGTTTTCCCCAACATGGTTGTGCTGACCGTGCGCATTGGCGAAGAAAACGGAAAACTCGACGAGTCATTAAAAAAAATCGCGGCTTACCACAACCGCAAGGCGCGCGAACGTGTTGACCGCGCGCTCAAGTTGTTTGAACCGATCATGCTTGTTGTGCTGGTCGTCATGGTGGGCATGATGGCATACGCCCTTCTTACACCGATGATGGGAATGGTTGAACAGCTTTCAAGTCCTGGTGCCGGCGGGAAAAAATAAGACAACAATAGCCTAATCCTTTTATAAAAATGAAAATAGCAAAATTACCTTTTACAAAGAAGGGGTTCACACTCGTCGAAGTAATAGCAATTCTTACCATGATCGGCATCCTTGTTGGAGTGATGGCGATACCGGCTATTGGCATAATAGAGCGCGCGCGTTTCAGGGCGGAGCAGCAAAACTTGTCCATGCTTGCAAACGAGGTGAAACTGTCGTTCAGGCAGGATGACTTTGGCTTAAATCTTTCCGCGCTTGAGGGCGACATGCCTGCCGATTACGTCGGCAGACCCGCGGTGACAAAATTTGACGATGAACCCCCGGCCGCCAACGAGATGGTCAATGAAAACGCCTGGTATGGACGCTTGACAAAGCTGCGCGGGCAACCGCTCCTGAACCAGCGGCTGTCCGCATCCGCCGGGGATGTGTATAACATAGCCCACAATGCATACAATCAACGCCGCGTGATGCTGGTCGGCCCCTATGAAAAGGACCAGCAACGCTATATTATACTTTCCTTTATGTTTCTTGACGGCCCTTCGCTGCCGACCGCGCCCGGCAACCGCGTGATTCTAAGTGGCGGTGTCTATAGTAGCGAAACAAATTATGAAAACTGGTTCAACGCCATCTATTCGAACACATGGGGCGAGGCGGGATGCCAGGCGCCCACGGGATGGGCCTCGGGCATGCAAACTGCGTGGAACGCCACGGATGGTCGCAACCGGACATTTGCGGAGCGGACCTTTGTCGAAAGAATTGTGCAGCCGCGCTACAAGGTCACCGTCAATAACAACACCACCATTCCAGCCGGAGCCGATCCGCTCATATTTTTTGCCGACCGTATCTATATTTATAGCAATATGCCCACCTGGACAGATTATGCAAACGCGGGATTGTGGCAGCATGTCGCCGCGAGGGCGATGGGAGCCGGCGTGGAGACCGTTCAAGTGTTTCCAGGCAGGAACGAAGGCATACTCGAAGGCCGGCGTGTTGTGATACGCAGGCAAGCCAACGCCATAACCGCGGATGCCGACGCGGCTGTGACCGTGGTGTCGGTGTTGCTCAACGAAAATACCACATACACAGCCCAGTGATCGGCTGGTAAAAATAGCGGCAAAAAAGGCCCGTAAAAATCGGGCTCGCTCTCTGTGGAAAAATACGCCAAAAGTGCGTATTGACAATGCGCGGAGAATGCTGCGATGTTTTCGTAAAACAAATGAACTGCAATAAGACACTGATATGGGTATTCGCGTGCGTCCTCTGTGGCGCACTGTGCCTAGATTCCGTGGTTGAGGCGGCAAACACATCAAGGTCCAGGAAACAAACACCGACCGAGTTGACAATTGCCGTGCAACCTGTCGAGGGAGGACGTGTGTCGGGAGCGGGAAAATATGCGCCGGGCACCGTGGTGGACGTGCAGGCGGTGCCCGCGGAGGGATATGCGTTTTCGCGTTGGCTGGGCAGTGTCGTGGATCGCACATCGCCCGTGACAAAAACCTACATCGGCGCCGAGTCGCAGCAAGTTGTCGCCGTCTTTGAACTCAAGCGCCACTTGATAGACGCCAAGGTGATTCCCGCCAATGCGGGGACGGTCGAGGGCACGGGTTTCCGTCCCGGAGGATTGCTGGCGCAAGTCAACGCGGAGCCCGCCCCCGGTTATATGTTCGATCGATGGGAAGGACCCGTGGCCGACGCGTCCTCGGCGAGCACCACCTTGGACAAGCCGCTCCATGGAACCGTGAGTTTAACGGCGCATTTCAAACCAGCCGAGGAAATATTCACCATCGCAGTCACCGCGGTTCCTTCCACGGGTGGCAGTGTGTCCGGCGGGGGAAAATACAAAAAGGGCGAGGCGATTACGATCAAGGCCGAGCCTCGGGAAAACTATTTGTTCAATGGATGGCGCGGTCCCGTCGCCTCCAAGGGGCGCGCGGAAACCACCGTGTTTGTAACGGAAAACGCGACCGTGAGCGCCCACTTTATCCGCAACCAGTCCATGGTGCGCGGCAAAACCCAGCCGAAAGGTGCCGGGCGTGTCGAAGGAAAATTCGGCGCGATGCCCGTCGGGGAACCCGTTCCCATCCGAGCCGTGGCCATGCCCGGTTTCGCCTTTGTCCGTTGGGACGGCCCCGTGGCGGATCGAACAAAAACCCAAACCACAATCACTCCCGCTGCGGGCAAGACAGCCGTGGCCGTGGCGATTTTTGAACCGATAAGGTGACGCTTGTCGAGATTACCAAAACCTTTGTGACCAACATGCACACACGATCTCTCATCAAACAAACCCTGCTGGCATGCCTGATATGCCTGGGTCTCCTGCCAGTTGCAGCCAGGGCGGAACAACACACACTGACCATAACCGTCCAGAACGGACAATACGCGGAGGCGGGAACCATCGCCCCGTCGTCGGGATCGCATAGCATCAACAGCGGGGAAGTTGTAACCCTTTCGGCAGTGGCCCAGGCGGGATACACCTATCATTGGGAGTGCGCGGGAGCGCCGACGGTTCACAACCAGACGGGCAGCGTGAACCTGACGATGGACAAGAGTTACACGGTAAAGCTGGTGTTTGAGCCGGCCTCCTATTCGCTGACAGTGGACTCCCCCGTCGAGGGCGGAACCGCGGCCGTGCAAGCCCCCGTGCCGTCGGACATGTCGAATATTCCCGCAAGCACACTGGTGACGGTGAAAGCCACGCCTTCGGCGGGATACAGTTTTATTCGATGGACGACAGTGCCGTCGGACGAGCCCCTCAGCCCCTCCGCATCCTCGGCGGAGGCCAGCGTGTATATAAGCAGGGATGTGAAGCTCACCCCTGTGTTTGCGCAGGCCACCTATCTGCTCGATGTGCTGGACAGCCCGGCAAACATCGGCGGCGAGACGACGGGCGGCGGCTACTATATTTCCGGCGCCACGGTGAATGTCACCGCGACCCCGAACGCGGGTTTTGTTTTCGACGGATGGACGGTCACCGCGGGAACGGTGACGATTGCCAGCCCAGGCAGCACCAGCACCGCGGTCACGCTGGGAAGTGGCGCGGGTCCCTGGAAAATCACGGCCAATTTTAAAGTGGCCGACCCCCAGGCGACCACGCTCATTGTGATGTCGGACGTGGGCGGAACCGTCGAGGCCAAGCCTAACGCTCCTCCCCATGTGAGCCCGACCAATGTGGGCTCGGGCGGCAGCGCCATGATAAACGTGACCTCGGGCAAGACCGTTTCATTGAAGGCGTCCCCGATTGATTCCAATAAATATGATTTTTCGGGATGGGTTGGCCCCGTGAACAGTTCGTCGGTCAAAAGCACAAGCGTGGTTGTGACCGAGGCCACCACGGTCAGGGCTAAATTCAAGCCAAAGGCCTATAACTTCACCGCGGAAGCCGAGCTTGTCGGCGGGGGATGGGCGGGCGGCAATAAAATGGAAGCCACCGGCACGGGCGAGGATGGCAGCACCATAACGGCGATTTCAGGCGGATGGAACTCCCGGGCCATGCAATATGGCACAACCGTGACACTCAAGGCGACGCCCGCGCCGGGATACGCTTTTGTGAAATGGGAGGTTGCCTCCGAAAGTAAGTTGTCCTCGGCGGACAAAGCGGCGCTGGCGGCGGCAGGCGCGTCAACGGGCGTGGTCACCGCCACGGTGACAATGCCGTCGAAGGCAACCAAGGTGACGGCGAAGTTCCAGAAGATCCCAAGCACATACACGCTCACGCTCAACAAATCCACCGGTGGCGGCGCCACGGCGTCCGGCACATTCACCAATCCGTTCACCAGCGTCACCTCCACTGTGAACGTCGTTGCAAACGGCTCCGGCAATTACCAGGAGGACACCAATGTCACCATCAAGGCCGTTCCCGAGGCCAATTATAAATTTCACCAATGGACCGGGGATAATGTTGCGAGTATGAGCAGCGGCACGACCACGGTCAAAATGACCTCGGCCAAAACCGTCACGGCCACGTTCCAGCGCACACATACCAATCTCTCCGTCAATATCTCTCCCGCCGCCGCGGCGACCGCCGGGGCGAAGGTCAAGAATAACGCAACCAATGCCGACCTCACCGGCTCCACCACGCAAACCATCGGGTCCACGCTCACGCTCAAACCCGTTGGCGCCACGGGCGGCGGGGTGACCTGGGTGTTTGACCATTGGGAGGGCGCCCTGACAGGCAGCGCCGATCCCGGCTCCCTCAGCATGAGCACGGACAGAACGCTCACGGCGGTTTTCGTGGCGCGCTACACACTCACACTGGACTGCTCGATTGCGGAGGGCGGCAATGGATATTCCGTGTCCGCGGGCACCCTTGTTTGGGAAAGCACCAACAAATGGACCGCCGTTTATACCGCGGGCACCGTGGTGACAATCACCGTGCTCCCTGGCGGGGACAACGGCTTCGTCAATTGGACGGGTGACACGTCGGGAGTCACGGGCACCGCGCTGACAACCAATCCCATCACGGTGACAATGGACGGCGCGCGCGCGATCACCGCCAATCTCTCATCAGGCAACCGCGTGCATGTTGCCGCAGTCAGGGAAACTGATAGCGCAACGGTGTTCAATCCGAACACCTCGCAAACCGACGCCATTCGTGTGATTGGCAACATTACCCTCAGCGGCAGGGTTTATACTTATCTGACCCCATACGGCGTTGCCCCGGACACAATCAATGAAGGCGCGATTGCCAAGGGCTCCACCGTCCAACTGACAGCGCCGCAATATATCACGGACACCGTCAGCGGCGTGCAATGGGAGTTTGTTCGCTGGGTCAACGCATGGGCTGAAAACGGGATGAACATTTGGAGCGGCCCTGTGATCTCCACCTTGCCGAACGCTTCTTACACCCTACCCAACTCGAGCGCGGGCATCTCCGCCGTTTACACCGACCAGCGCACGCTTGGCGCCACCGTCAAACTTGACGGTGCCAACACGACGGCGATTCAAGTCCAGGTCAATTCGACGCCCATGACGACGGGCGGCACCCAAGCCGTGACCTACAACGTGCCCGCCTCCCTGAACGCGGCCACCCCCTCGGCCACGGACTATGTGTTTTCAGGATGGAGCAATGTCGACGGTGGCGCAACCGACGCGACCACCGCCACCGCCACGCTTACTTCCGACAAGACCATCACCGCCCAATACAAGACCAGGCACTACCTTTCCGTCGGCCTGCTCACAAACCCGACAGGCGGCGAAGGCGCGCTGGATGCCGGAGCCCTCATCTCCGTCACCAATGCCACCACTGGCAAAACGCTTGCCCTTGGCTCGAATCCCACCGTGTTCGCGGTTGGCCGCGGCGAAAATGTGACACTTGTCGCCCAATCCGCAGTCTCCGCCGGAACAACCAAATACCGTTTTGCCGGCTGGGATACCAACAACGATGGTGTTGCCGACAACACCGCGTCCACCTATACCGTTTCGAGCATTTCCGCCGACGTCACAATCAAGGCCGTTTACATCCGTCTCCAAACACTCACGATTTCGGTCGCGCCCGTGGACGCCGGAACGACCAGCCCCTCAGCCGGGGTTTACGAGCACACCTACGACTACAACAGCAACGTCAACCTGAACGCGGATGCCTCCGCGGGCAAGGCCTTCGACAAGTGGACCACCACCACGGGCGCCGTTTTTGCCGGCGGCGCGACATCGTCGGTGAACTCGATCACCATGAACGGCGACCACTCCATCGTCGCCAACTTCAAGGTCGCGTCCAACGCGCTCAACGTCCGCATTCTCGTCAACGGCGTCACCCCCAATCCTCTGCCATCCGGCCTCTCTGTAAACGCGGACGGAACCACGCTCACGCACGGCCAGAGCAAGGACTACAACTACGGCACTTTTGCCAACATAACCGCGGCCACGCCCGCCGGCTACAACTTCATCGAATGGCAGAGCGCCGACAAGCCCGTCTCCCCCGGGGGTTCAAATCCCGCCGGCACCATTGAAATTCTCGGCCCGCAAACCGTCACCGCCTCCTATAGGGCCCTGCACAACGTCACCCTCACCAAGGAGGTGAGGCCGAGTGGCGCCGGAGGCACGCCCGTCGCGCTCGAATACGAAAGCGTCTCGGGCAATGTTTACACCTATGCGCACAACAACACCGCCACGCTTGAGGCCAACAAGGCGGCCGGCTTCAAGTTTGTCGGCTGGGAAATTGACACAAACAACGACGGAATCGCCGACATCACCTCGACCGAGGAAACCTACAATATCACCGTCACCAGCGCGCTCGGCGTGAAGGCGATCTACGCACTGGAATACCAGCTCACACTCGCCGCCAGCCCCGCCGGAACCGGCTCCGTGGCGACCAGCCCAAGCTCCACCAATCCCTCCACGCGTTACCACGGCGAGGAAGTGTCGATTGTCGCCACCGCCAATAGCGGATACAATTTTGCGAATTGGACCAGCTCGCCCGGCAGCACTTTTGCCAACGCGGGTGCCGCGTCCACCAAGATCACGATCGGTGGCAACACCACCGCCACGGCGAACTTCTCCGCGGGCGGCGCGGGTCTCACCGCGTATGTCGAAGTTGACGGAGGCTCGCCCAAGCCCGGCACCTTCACCGACCTCTCGATCACCGCGGATGGCACCACGCTCTACAGCACGCAAACCAAGGCCTACTCCTTCAACGACACCGTCAATGTGACCGCCTCCACCGCCAGCGGCTACAAGTTCCTCGGCTGGTCCGGCTCGCTCACCGACGCGACCAACCCGGGCAGCTTCACGATGAACGCCCTCGCGAAGAGCATCACCGCGCGTTACTCTTCGCTCCACACGGTCACACTGCTCACCGAGACGCGGCCTAGTGGCACGGGCGGCTCGCCTATCGTTTCCACCAATTACGAAAACGTTTCCGGCAATGTTTACACCTATGTGAACGGCTCGACAGTCACCCTCTCCGCCAACGCATCCGCCGGCTACCGTTTCCTCGGCTGGGATATCGGCAACGACGGCAGCATTGACAGCACCTCCGTCAGCCATTCGTTCCAGATCGCCGCGAGCACGACCATCAAGGCCGTTTACGCCAAGGAATACACCATCACCTTCGAGCGCGCCCCGTCCGGCGGCGGCACGATCAACAAAGCAGCCTCCTACACGGCATATCACGGCGAAATCATCACCAACATCGTCGCCACGCCTTCCCTGTATTGGAACTTCAGCAAATGGACCTCCCCCGATCCGGCTGTGAACAACACGACCGCGAACCCCATCGTCGCCTACACGGTCACCGGCCCGCAAACCATCACCGCCAACTTCACCGCGACCGGTGAAGCGCTCATCAACATCACGATCAACATCAAGCTGGATGATTCGACCAATCCGGCGTGTCCTCTTACCGTTGCGGCGGGCGGTTCCACCGTTCCCGGCGAGGGCTCGGCCAGTGTTCTCTCCGGCGGGCAAAGCAAACAGTATTACATTGGCGACACCGCTGGTCTCTCCGCCGCGATTGTTTCGGGTTACGACTTCATTCGGTGGGAAGACACCAGCAGCACCAATCCGGTTCGCACCGAACCTGTGAGCACCTCGAAAACGCTCACCGCGATTTACAAGACCAGGGTCACGCTCACGATGGCGATCAATCCCCTCGGTCTCGGCACGACGGTTCCCTCGGTCGGCAGCCACACGACCTCGGACGACGGTATCCTCTACAAAGGGGAGACCGTTTACATCAATGCCGAGCCCTATCCCGCGAATATAGACACTTACGCCTTCACAGGCTGGACGGTGAGCAACGGCGCCGGCCCGGCGAATCCGAGCGTCGAAAGCACAAGCCTCGTGCTCGACGCGGCCACCAAGACCGTGACGGCCAACTATGTCTCCGGCCACAAGCTCGAGGTGCGTGTGAAATACGAAAACACGACTTCCACGGACGCTCCCAAGACCTTTGCCGTCGCCCACGGCACTCGCAAAACGCTCGCCAATGGTGCGGGCAATGTGGCGGGCATCTACATGTCCGATCCGAATGCGATGGATTATTCCGTGCGCACCATGGTTATCGGAGAAAACGCCAACATCCGCGCGATTCCCGCCGCGCCCGGTTATGTCTTCAAGGGCTGGACCGCAAGCGAGACCAGCGATGTGCCCGACGTCGGGTTGACCTCGCCGAACATGACCGTGCTGATGGACGCGCCCAAGGTTTACACCGCCATCTTCGAAAAAGTTCGCGTCAGCCTCGAAGTTTACACGATTCCCGCGGGAGTCGCCGGCGTTCGTGGCGAGGCGCTCAACTGCAAGCTCGCGAGTGGTCCCGAGCCCCGCGTTTACGAGGTGTTTTATGGCACGACGCCGACACTCAAGGCCACCAGCGAATCAGCCGATTATGGTTTTGTCGCGTGGTTTAAGGGCCGTGGTTATTCGTCCAATCCGGCCAATCGCTACTCGGAACAAGCCGAGGTTGTTTATTCCGAGCCGCTGACCGATGCCGTCACTCAGGTTACGGCTTATTTCCTTCCTTACGGCTTGCACCGCATGATTCTGTTCGTGAGGCCGGATGACAAGGTTGACATTGGACACGTCAAAGTTCCCGGTGCGGTTTCCCAGACCTACACCTACGTGGACGGCTATCAAGCATGTGTTGCCGACGTTGGCATCAATGATCCCTACTCCGTGGTCAAAATCTGGGCGGACACCTCGCCCACTGGCAAAGCCAAGGACGCCGAGGAAGGCCACGGATTTCTCTGCTGGGAGCCCGGCTACGGCGAGACAAACGAAGTCATTTCGTGGGTCAGGGCACCCTACTCAAACGACACGGAACTCAACTATCCTATCACAAGAGCCGAGGTGCGCCTGACCGCTGTTTACACCAAGGGCGAGGCCTACCGCCTGCGACTTAAGTGGAAGCTCATGGACGGCAGCGCCGAGGTCGACGAAAAGTATAAGGACAATTTCAAGAACGTCAGCCTGCTCGACGATTGGATGGGCAATATTCGCGGCAACACGATGTATTTTGGGTATCCGCTCCTCTTGGTGAACCGCCAAGTCGAAATCAAGGACGGCATTTTCCCGGGCGGTCACATCGAGACATTTACTGCGGACGCCAGATTCCCCGACGGCCCCTTTGTCCTGAGCTACTGGACTGATGAGCAACCCGATGGCACGGTTGTTAATGATACAGCCCCCGGCGCGGGCGTAATGACGTTTAAAAGCGCGCCCGGCATCATCGGCAAACCGCAAACGGTCACCGTCTATGTTGACCTCCTCTGGTATAACATCGGGCTCAAGGCCCCCGTGCTCCAGCAACCCGCCGGTTGGTCCGCCACCACGATCACAGGTTCCGGCATGTTCAGCTGGCTGAGCTACGACGACACCGAATATCCCTCTGATGTTTTCAAGGCGCGCGAACGGACTGGCGCGGACAAGAACCCCGCCTACGTCGCGCATTGGCAGCGCGTCAAGGGAGGCAGCGCCCCGGTGCTCCACGCCGCTGGCACGCCTTCCGGCTACCGCTTCCTCGGTTGGGATATCAATGATGACGGCAGCGCCGACTTCTCCGACACCAATTTCACCTTTAAGACCTGGCCCTCGGCATGGCCCAAGAAAATGACGGTAGATCGCACGGTCACGCCTGTTTACATACGCCAGTTCGACCTCACGCTGAGCATGAACGCAGTCAAGCCGGATACCGAGGACAAGGTCGTGATGAACGCGCCCATGCCCACCGGCGGCATCGCGCTGGACAAGGGCAATCTCTCGGAGACCAAGACCTACGATTACAACACCACCTACACCATCACGGCCACGCCGCAAGAGCACCATGTGCTCGTCAAGTGGATCATCGAAAAAGCCACCGCCGACGGAGGGCTCGTCTATGATAGCACGGTCGAGAATCCCGCGACACCCGGCGACAGCGCGCCGCTTTCGATCACCGTGACACTTGATTATCCGACCAAGGTCACCGCCGTCTTCGCCAAGGAGCAATTTGACCTGACGGTGAACGTGGCGCCCAGCATATCGGACAGCGACACGCACGGCCTTGTGAAACTCGACGGCATGCCCGTGAGCGGCACCACCAGCATCACCGAAAAACGCGACTACGGCACCAACCCGGCGATACTGGCCATTCCCGACGCTGGTTATGCGTTCAAATACTGGACGGTCACACCCGATTCCCTCGCATTGCCCGAGTTCAAGGCGCACGCCTCCACTTCCGTTCAAGTTGACGGAACCAAGACCGTGACCGCGCACTTCGAGCGCCTCGTCTCGCTCACGATGGCGGTCGATCCCTCGACGCTGCCCTATACGATTGTCACGCCCAACGTATACGAAGGCGGCGCTCCGCGCACCTACACCGAGCTGGCGGGAGAGCGGTTGACCGACGGCTCCGTGGTCACCATCCAGTCCGGCACCGACTCCGGGTATGATTTTGTGGGCTGGACAATCGTGGACGGAAACGGCCCGCGCACCGAAACCACGCCGACCACCACGCTCACCCTCTACGGCGACACCACGGCGACGGCCAACTACGCGAAACTCTTTGATGTCACCATCAAGGCGCCTGCTTCCATAACAGAAAACGCCACCATCACCGCGTCGCCCGCCCCGATATCGGGCGGACCCATGACGTCGAGCGCGGGCGGCATGGACGCCACCGGCAAATACCGCGAGAACACAAGCGTCACCTTCTCTGCCACCTGCACCCATTTTGAGGTGGATCACTGGATTGTCACCATCGACGGCGTGCCGCAGCCCGGACCGTATCCAACCGGCTCCACGCTCACGCTCACCGTCACCGGCGAACTCTCGGTGGAGGCGGTCTTCAAGCCGAAAAACTACACGATCACCGTGGAGCCTTACTCGGCCAATTCCCTCACTCCGATCGCGACATCGCTCGACGGCACCTGCTCCGCGGTTTCGCCGGGGACTCACAACTTCCTGCCCAAGGGAGCCAACAGCACATGGACGCTGCCCTACGGCGCGAGCGTCACGCTTTCCACAACCGCCGCCGACCATTACGGGTTCAACAAATGGACGGACACCAGCCACTCGACAGTTCATGGCACCGAACTGCTCCACACCTTCACCGTCAGGGGCAACCAAACCATCCACGCCGAATTCGTCCGCAGTGAATACCTGCTCACCACGTCGGTTGATCCCTCGGGCGCCGGCGTGATTAGCAACGACGGCAACCCGCGCGCGAACCCCGCCACGACGACTCATTCCGCGGGATCGAACGTCACGCTTGTGGCGGCTGCAAGCTCGGCCGACACCGATTTCGAGAAGTGGACCGGCGATACCCTGTCGGCCTCCATCAGCGGCGCGACAATCACCCTTCCGATGAATCAGGACCGTTCCGTCGGCGCCGAGTTCGTCAATATCGTGCGTCTCAAGGTCGCGAATCCGAACCCGGCTTACGGCACGATTACGGTGTCGGGTCAGCGCCGCACCGAAACCGACGGCGGCGAGACGATTTATGTCTTCAAGGTCGGCACGCAGGCCACAATCACCGCCACGCCCGCGTCGGGGCACCACCAGTTTGACTCCTGGACATTCTCCCCGTCCACGCCCGCAGGCGTGGTGCCGGGCAACGCCACCAACAGCTTCACCATGGAGGCCTCGCCCAAGGTGATCACGGCAACGGCGAACTTCTCTCCCAAGGCCTACAGCCTCACGGTTCAGGCTCGCGCCACGGGCGGCCAGGCGGCGCCCTATGACGGCGCACCCGTCGCCACATCGCTCACCGGCGTTGGCGCGTTCCCCGACGCACCCGTGGTGACGAACAACTTCCTCACCACACCCACGGTTTCCGCCAGATTTGACGCCGGTGTGCAGCTCGCCACGACGGCTGCGCCATATTACCGTTTCGTTCGCTGGACGGACAGCACCGGGGTTGCAAACCTCGGCACAAACCCCGATGTGTTCCCCTACACAATGTTGGGCGGTAACCAGACCGTGATCGCGCTGTTCGAGCGCAATGTGTATAAACTCACCGCGCACGTCGATCCTGTGGGCGGCGGCACAATTGCCCGCTCACCCGCCGGCACGGCTGACCCGCATCCCACATCGCCTGATCCCGACACCCAGGTTTATGCCCCCAACACTTCGGTGACACTCACCGCCAACGATACCACGACAGGAAAGATATTCACTGGGTGGAGCGGCGACGCCGCGGGCATGGAGTCGCGTTCGATTACCTATGTCCTGACAAGGGACTACGAGGTCACGGCCAACTTTGCCAACGCACGCACACTCACCGTCCCCAAGGCGGAGCATGGCACGGTCACCGTGTCGGGTTACAGCCCGTATGTGGCGGTCGTGGAGAATCCCGACGGCTCCAAGACCTACACGTTCGTCGAGAACGCGACGGCGACTCTCACTGCGACACCCGAATCGGAGCATTATTATCTCGACCACTGGACTTTCAGTCCCGACATATCAGGATCCGTTTCGCCGAACCCCGGCACGAACCCCGCGCCCGAGCGCATCAGCTTCCCGGTGACCCAGGACGTGACGGCAACGCCGTTCTTCCAGGCCAAGACTTACACACTCACCGTCACGCCCATACCGGCGGCGGGTGCCGCCTCGCTGGTCGCCCACCAGCTCGGCAATCCCGACCACGACTTCATTGTCACCTCGACAATGTCGCGCCTGTATTCCACCGACGTGACGCTGGAAACCTCGCCCAAGGACAACCCGGGCGAACGCTACCGCTTCGATTCGTGGAAGGAAGGCTACACCACGCTCGGTTCCGGCACCACGCTGCCGTTTGAGTTCGACCGCACCACTGAAATCACTGCGAACTACGTGCGCCAGGTGTTGGTAAAGGTCAACGCCCCGGTTGACGTGACTCCCGCCAACTCGGCTCCCCCGGCGACGCCCGGCAACGTCACGCCCGGCGAGGGTGTTTACCGTTACGACGTGCGGACAACCCCGCAGTCCGTGACGATCACGGCGGTCGCGTCCACAGGCTTCAAGTTTGTTGATTGGGGCGCGGGCTTCGATGACACCATCGCGGCAAGCAAAACCGTGAACACGACGGACACCGCCAGCACCGCGACGATCACCTTTAATATCACCGACGCGCTTGCCAACCTCGGCGACATCGAACTGACGCCGCGCTTCGAGCGCCGCCTCTACACGGTGAACATCGAGCGCTGGGAGCGGGGCATGGGCATGGCCGGTCTTGGCGGACTGCTCGGCCACTCGCCGGGCGCCGATGTGGGCACAAACCAATATTACTACGGCACCGTGATCACGGCGAACATGAGCCAGGTCTATTCAACCTACCGCTTTGTGGGCTGGGGCTGGGGCGCGGACACCACCGCGAGCCGCGTCGTGCAGCAAAACGCCACCGGCTCCATGCCGGAGACCTACAGCTACACTGTCACCGCCGATCAGACCATCAGTGCCATCTTCACAAAGGTTTGCGTGATCAACCTGACCTCGGATCCCGCCGACGGATCGCAGGGCACCGCGACCATCACCTCGCCGCTGACCGGACGCCCCGTGGGCGGGTCGCCGACCAAGACGGAGTTTGATTACGGCACCATTGTGTTTGTCCAGGCGACACCGGAAACCGGAGCCACATTCCTCGGCTGGGCCGGCGCGGTCGCGGACGCGGACGCGCCCTCCACCTACATCGAGTTGAAATCCGACCAGGCGGTCATCGCTCGCTTCAAACTCGCGGTTTATCGCAATCTCACGGTGAGCACCACGCCTTCCACAGGCGGCACCGTAACAATTAACGGCAACCCCGTGGACTCCGCGGGCGTGGGAACTGCGAACCCGGTTTCCTACACAAAGCAAATAAACGACGGCGACACCGCGCAACTGACGGCGACCGCGGCCCCGGGCTATGCGTTCGCCGGATGGGAACCCGCCTCCGCGGTGACCATTAACAATCCCGCCGTGCCCTCGACAGGCGTCCTCATGAACGCGGACAAGACAGTGGCCGCGAAGTTCACGCCGCGCAACTACGCGCTCCAAGTTCTGGCATTGCCCTCCGCGGGCGGCTCGGTGAGCGGCGGCGGCTCCTATGCCTACAGCGCCACGGCGAGCGTCAGCGCCACGGCCAACCCAGGCTACTATTTCTCGGGATGGGACACGGATGGCAACGGCTCCATCGACGTGCCCGCGGGCAGCCCAACCGCGACATCGGGCAGCGCGACCATCACCATTACCACCGATCAAACGGCATACGCGATTTTCCGCCCCATCTCGCAAGCGGGCAGTATCACCATTGCCGTGTATGAGGATGTGGACGGCACTTACGTGCTCAACAGCGCGGCGGCGTCCACTGACGTGTCCGCACCCGATGAATTCGGTGACGTAACATTGACGGCCAGGCCCGCCGCAGGCTATCAGGCGATCGGTTGGGGTGGTCCGGACGTTGGCGCCGGCGGCACCTACGTCGACGACCCGGTTACCAACACCTACACCATGGTGGTTCCCGCCGATCAGGACAGGCATATCCATTTCTATGTTGGCCGTGACAATGTGAAATTGACATGGTCGGCGCTTCCCACCGACGGAGGCTCGGTCGAGTTCGTGCCCGCGGGCGGCTCCTACCCGGCCGGCACGACCGTGCGCGTCATCGCAAAGCCGGAGAGCGGCAAGAGCTTCATTGAATGGACCGGCGACCTTTCGGGCTCGTCCGCGGACACCACAATCACGCTCACGGAAAACAGCCACGTTGTCGCCAACTTCGAAACCGTGCGCACATGGCAGGTGACCATGACGTTCGACACCGCCTCCGCCTGCCATTCGTCCGGCGAGGACAAACTGATCCTTGACGGCACGCCCATCGCATACGGCGACATGCCCGGCTTGATAACGAAGTTCTACGGCCACAGGGCTCGAGTGCTGGCCAGCTATTCGCTGAAGGACATTGGAAATTACGCCTTCGAGGGATGGACCAATGTGTCCGCCTCGGCAATCCAGCCCACGGTGCTGCCGAATTACAGCATCTACGTCGAGTCCAACCTCGACATCAGGGGCCTGATCCAGCCGATCAACCCGATGCTCGAGACGAAGATCAGAATGCTGAATCTCGATGACGACCTTCAGGGCGAGGATAAGACCAACGTCATATCCATCGGCGGAAGCATCAGTCTTGGCGGCGTCGTCACGATGGGGCAGGTCTGCACGATTCGCGTGGTTCTTGAGGATGGTTACACGATCGACCACTGGGCGCAACCCGCGGGCAGCTCCGTGCTCAGCGCGACGGAAACCACGGGCGTTGACGCGGAGTCCGGCAAGCGCTGGGTGGAACGCACCCTGACGGTGCGTGACAAGGTCACCTATGTCGAAGTCTTCCTTGCGCAAGGCGTGGATCCCTACGCCGGCACGCGCAGAAACATTGTGGACGGCGGCAAAAACCTTCTCGACGATGTTCCAGCCACCCGAAGCAGCGGCCATTTAATTGATGGCCAGCGGGAATAACGCCGCTTTGTATTGGGGATATCATGCTCATATTGGCTGCACAGTCCGCTCCCGCCTTGCCGGTGGAACCCTGGGTCATCGACGCCGTTGTCGCGATCATCGGTCTTTTGATCGCCGTCGCCGCCGTCTGGCTGCAATGGTCCCACTTCAAAAAAACCCACCCAATCAGCCAGCAGGGCAACCGCACGCGCGCGCCCTTTGGCATGAACACACCGTATAACCGCTGGAAGAGCCTCTACTGGCGGGAGGTGCGGGCCACGTTCGTCCTCGCCCTCATATCGCTGTTCATGGTGGGTTTTATCGTGGCATGCCGCAGGGAGGTGACGGTTGCCTCCATCGCGGCAATCGTATTTTGGCTCGGCATGTTCTTTTATAACCTATGGGTCGCCCAATGGTATGCGTGGCGCATTCAAAACAAACGCCGTCGATAATCGACAATTTGTGTCGCGCTCCGGCTCCTCATCCTTTTCATGGAAAAAACCACAATGACTACAAAACTTCGCTCCATTTTTCCGCTCCTCGCGGTTCTTTTTGCGCTCGTTGCGCCGATGCATGCCGATGTTGCGCAAACTCCGTATCCGCGGCCGCCCGAGCCCGAGACCGCGCCGTCGCGCTTCGGCTCCGATCTCTATACGGTGGACAAAATCCTCGTCGAGTCCACGAGCGTCGTGGGCGAGATGGCGCGCTATCGCATCCGTGTCGAGGCGCTCGGCGACATTGAGCAAATTCGCGTCCTTGAAAATCTTCCCGCCGGCCTCGAATACGTCAGCGCCGAGCCCGCGCCCGCCGAAACCAAGGGCGGCTCCTACATGTGGACATGGCCGAACATGGCCCGCGGCTCTTCGCAGGACATCGTCATCACCGTGCGCCCGACACAGGGCGGCTGGTTCGTGACCAACACAAAGGTCGCCGTCGTGCCCACGCTCGGACTGCCCATCTTCGCGGGCACGCCGAAACTCGAGCTCACCAAGACCGGTCCCACGCAGGCCGAGCTCGGCGACGACATCAACTTCCGCCTCACCGTTTCCAACGTCGGCAACGCGCCCGCGCGCGACGTCATCGTCAGCGACACGCTGCCCGCCGGCCTCTACGGCCCCGATCGCAGCAGCAATGTCGTGACGCACAGGGTCGGCCTCCTCGCCGCCGGCGAAACCCGCATTATCGACGTTCCTGTTAAGGCCGGCATCAAGGGCGAATGGGACAACCGCGCCAACGCCTACTCGACGCACCTCGTGCAGGCCAACGCCGTCGCGCATGTTTCCATCGTCGAGTCCAAGGTCGCCATCACCAAGACAGGCCCCGAGCGCGCCTTCGTTTTCTCGGCGGGCGGCTATACCATCAAGCTTACCAACGAGGGCGACACCGTCCTTGAAAACATCCAGCTCACCGACGAAATCCCCGAGGGCTCGCGCTACATCGGCTCCTCCTACGGCGGCGCCGTCAGCGGCAACCATGTCTCCTGGACCATCGACCGCCTCGCCCCCGGCGAGAGCACGATTCGCGAAGTCCAAATCTCCGCCAACCGCCCCGCCACATTGACCGCGGTCGCCAGTGCGAAACTCGCCACCGGCCGCACCGCGCACGCCTCCGCGACCACCGAGTGGGAGGGCGCGCCCGGCGTGCTCACCGAAATCATGGACGACGTTGACCCCGTCAAGACCGGCGCCCGCATCACCTACAGCATCAAGATCACCAACCAGAGCCCCATGCGCGAACTCACCAGTGACGCCGTGTTCACGCTCGCGCCCAACATGAGCGTGGTCGAGGTCACGAAGAACATGCGCGCCGAGGTTTCAGGCCGCACCATCACAATTAAAAACATAAGCCTGAAGGCGCGCGGCTCGGTTTCCTTCAAGATCATCGTGAAGGCGGACGAGCCCGGCATCGGCGGCCTTCGCTTCGAGTTCGGCAGCGGCCTGCTCCCGCGCCCCGTGGTCAAGGAAGAGTCGACCTACGTGTATTGATTGATTCGCATCTCCGCCCGTGAGTGGTAAAAATAGACAACGATTGGTCGCCGGCGTCGCGCTGACGCTGGCCTTGTCATGCGGCGCCTATCTGCTTTGGCAGACAGGCGCGAAGACGCGGCATTCGCCCGCGATGGCCGGGGCGCGGGTCGATGCGGCGCCTCGCGCATTGCCCGCGGCGACCAGCGCGACTTCATTCGCTGACCGGACACCGGAAACAGCGCCGGCTCTTGCGCAAGCCGCGCCGGCCGTCGCCTCCAATGCGGGCGATGGCGGCGCGCAATCAACCCGCCGTCCCCAAAAAACATTGCGGGACGCCGATGTCGTCAATGTGCGCGAAATTCTTCCCGGTCTTGAAGGCAGTGTTGCCAACTGGACGGAATACACTCCCGAGCTGTTGACCATTGCGCTCCCAAGCGGACGCACGGTTGATTTTGCCATGACTTCGGTCCGGGCGGAGCACGACCGCACAATCTGGAATGGTCGTTCCGATGCCGATGACGCGTCCGCCTTTCTCGTTACCGTGGCGACGCGGGACACTTGGTTCACCGCAACAACCGATCCGGAAACCGGTGACAATGTCGTTTATTACATCACAGGCATGCATGCCCGGCGCCTTGTCGCCGCGCCCAGTCGCGCTGCGTGCGGGACGGGAGCGTCGCCGGTCGCAATGGAGGCTCCGCCAGCCCTTCAGTCGCAGGCCGGCGCGCCGGAGGTTTTGGCCGCGTCGTCGTCCTACACCGTGGATGTCCTCTTTTTTTACGACCAGACTGCATTGGACACCGCGGGCGGAAGCTCGGATTATGTCAAGTCGTGGGTTGTGGGTTATCTTGAAAGCAGCAATCTCGCGCTTGGAAACAGCCTTGTGAACAATTTTCGCTGGCGCTTTGCCGGCATCTACCAACTCCCCGCTTATGACGATGGCGAGGATCTTGATGCGGAGGGCTCGCTCTCGGCCATATCGAGCCAGCAGGGCGCGGTGGGCTCTTTTGTTCATCAGAAGGCCCAGTATCACAGCGCCGACCAAGTTTGTGTGTTCTTTGGCGTCGATGACGACACGGCCGCGGGAATCGCCCAGTGCCCCGGCCACTATGCCGCCGTGCATTTCGGCCCGAGTGTGGGCTATACCACCCTCGCGCACGAACTGGGCCACAACTTCGGGTGTTATCACGACAGGGATGAGGCCGCCGCCGGCGGCACGGATGATGACGGTTATTACAATTACGGGCATATCTTCACGGTGTCCGGCTCGGGCTCTTTTGGCACGATCATGTCCTACGCGGGCACATCGTTGTATCCCGGCTCCCGGCGCATCGCTTTTTTCAGCAATCCCTCGGTCACCTATTTGGGCGTTCCCACGGGGCTTCCCGAGGGCGATCCGCGGGCCGCCGACAACGCGCGCTTCCTTCGCGAGGAAGCCCCTGAAATGGCGTCTTACAGAAGCGCGCCGGCCACCGCCCCTTTTATATCGACCCATCCGAGATCGGGTCATTACGCGGTCGATTCCACGATCACGCTGACTGTCGTGGCCACTGCCGACCAGGCTTTTTACCAGTGGAAAAAAGGCGGCAAAGCCATCGCCGGAGCCACGGATTTGTCGTATGTGATCGACAGCGCGCAGGAATCGCACGCCGGGCGCTACACCGTGACTGTTTCCAATATCAAGGGTTCCGTCACGAGCAACGAGGCCGTGATCGGCGTCGGCGGCGACAACGGCTGGGGCTGGGGTTACGGCACCGGCGAGTCTGATTTGGGCGGCGACGATGTTTCCGGCGGCGGCGGCGCGCCTGGCTTGTATTATCTTTCGGTGCTCCTCATGCTGGCGCTTGTCCGCCTCGCCTCCTCGCGCTGGCGCTTGTCCGCCTCGCCTCCTCGCGCAGATCGCAATAGTATTCAAAAGCCAGTTTTGGATACTTAACGGAAGGGCGCGCTCACCGGGCGCGAGTCTCGTGCGCATCCGTGTTTTCTCCAGGCGACCTCGTTCAAATTTCGCTTCTTGTGCACACTATTTTTACGTTTTAATTGAATATAGATAATTGCGCGCGGACTTTCTGCTTCACGAAAATGCGCGGCACGTTGACGCCCGTTTTGCACGTCTTGCGCAATTGCTCTTGATACCTGTCCGAATTCTGACCCACCCACCCACATTCCATGAACACCACAAACCTCGCCGAGTTGGATCAATCGGTTTGCAATCGCACGCGCGGCCTTTTCGCGCTTTTTTTGTCCGCGGTCTTCGCAGTCCTTGCCGGGCAGTTGCCGGCGCAGACATATATTCCCGATAAATCGTCGGGTTTTTTGATCACCGCTCCCGGCACGTATATCCTTGCCGCCAACAACACGGTCACCGGGACCGGGGTGATGAGCAACGTCAGCGTTGAGCTCCAGATCGAGACGGGTGCCCTTGTTCGGAGCAGCACGACCGGTGTTTATTTTACGGCTGGCGGCACGATAACCAACTCCGGCTCGATTCGCAGCAATGGCGCGGATGGAGTTTTTTCCAACCACAATGCCACGCTCATCACGAACAACGCGGGCGGCTACATCACCGGAGATATTGGCGTCAGCCTGAATGCTGGAGGCGCGATTGAGAATTCCGGCACGATCTTCAGCGGCAACAATCTTGGAATTTCCTCTTCCAACAACGCCACGCTTGTGACCAACAACGCTGGCGCGCTGATTCAGGGTCTCAGCACCGGTGTCCGGCTGCATGCCGGGGGCACGATTGTGAACGCCGGTTCGATTCAAAGCACCAATTATGGCGTTGCGTCCAACGACGCCGCCACGCTCATCAAAAACAACACGGGCGGTTACATTTACGGCGTCTACGGCGTCGCCCTGCATGCCGGGGGCACGGTCGAAAACTCCGGCACGATTTTAAGCAGCCGCCATGGCGTCTATTCTTACAACAACGCCACGCTGGTGACCAACACCACCGGCGGTTTGATCCAGAGCTACCGTAATGGCCTCACGCTTGAGGCCGGAGGCACAGTGGCCAACTCCGGAACGATAATCGGTAGCAATTATGGGCTCTTTTCCGGCAGCAACGCCACGCTCATCACGAACAACGCGGGCGGCCATGTCACCGGCTCCATCGGCGTTCATTTCGAAAAGGGCGGCACGATAACCAACTCCGGCTCGATAGTCGGCACGGTTGGCAGTGGTATTTATTCCGTTGGCGACGCGGTGATTGAAAACAACGCGGCAACCAGCCTCATTCTGGGAGCCGACCATGGCGTGTATGTTGAGGGCGCCGCCAACGTGACCAACTCCGGCACGGTCAGCGGCGGCCTTGCCGGCGTCTGGCTTGAGGGCGGCGGCACAGTCACCAACAGCGGAACGATCACCGGCACGGACCCGGATGGCGGCTACGGCGTGTTTGCCCACAGCGTCCCTGTCACCATAGACAACAAGCAGCATGCCGTGATCGAGGGCGCGAGTTCCGGAGCCAGCCTCGGCGCGGGCGGCACGGCGACCAATGCCGGCACGATTCTTGGCGGCCATTCCGGGGTGGATGCCGCTGGCTCGGTCACCATCACCAACGACGCCGGGGGGCTTATGCAAGGCAGCTTTGCCGGCGTCAGCCTGGACGGGGACTCAACAATCACCAACTCCGGCACGATCATTGGAACGACTGACTATGGCATCCATAACGCAAGATACCCCAGCGACACCGTGCTCGCCAACAATCCCGGCGGTCTCATCAGAGGCATGGACACCGGGTTTCTGACAGAAAGCGATCTCACGATGACCAACTCCGGCACAATCATCGGCGTGACCAACGAGGGCGCCAGAATTCGCGGCAAGGCGGACATCACCAACTCCGGCCTTGTCGAAGGCGCCCAAATGGGTGTGAACCTCGACGGGTCCATGGGACTGACGGACAGCATCATCCGCAACACCGGCACCATTCGCGGGGATTCCTCCAGTGCCGGCGCCGGCATCTATATTGCCCAGGACAAGGCCGTGGTCAACAACCTCGCCAACGGCCGGGTCGAGGGTGGCGCATACGGCATCCATGCGGATGGCAGCGACATCTCGACTCTCGTCACCAACGCCGCGGGCGGACGGATTTCGGGCAACAATATCAGCGTCTGGCTGAATAGCGGCACCGTCATCAACACCGGGGAAATCAAGGCGGGAGAGGTTGCCGTGAGCATCGGCGGTGCCGGCGCCTATGTGGAAAATAAACCCGGCGGCGACATCGGCGGCGACAATATAGCCGTGCATCTTTTGCGGGGCGGCTCGGTGGCCAACAGCGGCACGATCATCGGTGGCAGCACCGGCGTTCAGGCCGACGAAACGACTGTTGTTGGAAACACCGGCGGCGTGATCACCGGCGGCAATATAGCCGTGTATCTCACTCAAGGCGGTTCGGTCGCGAACAGCGGCACGATCATCGGTGCCAACACTGGCATTCAAGCCGCCGATGCTATCGCCACGATCACCAACACTCCGGGTGCCCTGATCAAAGGCGGCAATAAGGCCGTGTATTTCACGCAAGGCGGCACGGTCGCAAACAGTGGCACGCTCCTTGGCGAGGGCGACTCCGGTGTTTACTCCGACAGCGGCGTCACCGTGGTGGAAAACACCGGCGGCCAAATCCAGGCTGGCATGAACGGCGTGTGGTTGGGCGGCGGCGGCAGGGTGCGCAACACCGGCATTATCACCGGCACGGACAGATCCGGCATTTATTCCGCCGCCGATGCCGTGGTTGAAAACATCGGCGGCTATGTGCGCGGCGGGTTTTCCGGCGTGTTCGTGGAGGGCTCAAGCACAATCACCAACACCGGCACGATCATCGGCAGGGACGACTCCGGCATTTTCGCCCAAAGCGGCGTTACCGTGGTGAAAAACACCGGTGGCCAAATCCAAGGCGGTTGGGACGGCGTGCGTCTTGGCGCCGGTGGCACCGTCACGAACAGCGGCACGATCCTCGGCACCGCAGGCTACGGCATCTTCTCCCAAGGCGGCATCGTTGTGGTGGAAAACACCGGCGGCCAAATCCAGGGCGACTGGACGGGCGTGCGTCTTGTCGCCGGTGGCACTGTTACGAATTC
The DNA here is from genome assembly GCF_029504805.1 of Ereboglobus sp. PH5-5. Taxonomy (NCBI): domain Bacteria; kingdom Pseudomonadati; phylum Verrucomicrobiota; class Opitutia; order Opitutales; family Opitutaceae; genus Ereboglobus; species Ereboglobus sp. PH5-5. Next base: position 149,134 of record NZ_JAQFIT010000012.1, read on the forward strand.
CGGCATGATCCTCGGCGAGAGCGACTCCGGTGTTTACTCCGACAGCGTCGTTACCGTGGTGGAAAACACCGGCGGCCAAATCCAGGGCGGACTGAACGGCGTGTGGCTGGGCGGCGGCGGCAAGGTGCGCAATGCCGGCGCGATCACCGGCACCGCCGCAAACAGCCGCGGCATTTATTCCGGCACCAGTGCCGTGGTGGAAAACACCGGCGGCGCCATCAAGGGCGGACTCACCGGCGTGCACATCGCGGGCTCGGGCACGGTCACCAATACCGGCACGATCATCGGCACGGGCAGCGCGGGCATATACTCGAAAGACCTCCTCGAGCTTGAAAACATCGGCGGTTATGTCGGTGGCGGCCAATTCGGCGTGTATTTGCCCTCCGGCGGCACGGTGACGAATACCGGCACGATCATCGGCGAGGCCAGCACGGGCATTTATTCCAAGGCTTTAGGGACAGTCATCATCAACAACACCGATGCCCTGATCGAAGGCGGCCAGGTCGGCGTGAACCTGACTGCCGGCGGCACGGTGACCAACGCCGGCACGATCATCGGCATCACCGACGACGGCGTGCGGATCAGCATGAGCGCAGGCATGGTCGTCAACAGCGGACTGATCGAAGGCGCCATCGACGCCGTGGAGCTCACTTCCGGTGGCACCGTGCAAAACACCGGCACGCTCAGGGGTGCCTCCGGCATTTACTCAACCCAAGGCCTGGGGATGGTGGAAAATGCCGCCGGCGCGCTCATCAGCGCGACAAACATAGCGATTGAGTTGCGAGGCGGAGGCACGGTTGCCAACAGCGGCACGATCATTAGCGCGAGCAGCGCCAGCATCATTGCCAAAGCCCCCGCCACGATCACCAATGAGTCCACCGGCCTTATCCAAGGTGGCGACGGCGTCACGCTTGCTGCCGGCGGAACCCTCGTCAATTCCGGCACAATTGTCAGCGTGAGAGCGGATAGCATCGGCGTGTTCGGGACGGATGCCGCAGTCACGGTCACGAACACCACCGGCGGCGTAATCATCGGCCCCTACTATGCGATTAGCCTCACCGCCGACGCGGCGAACGAAGTGAACCTGTGGAACAGCAGCACACTCGCGGGCAACCTGCGCATCCTCGGCGCATCCTCACTGCTCACGCTCAACGGCGACGCGGGCACGGAGCAACTCTACTCGGACGCGGTGACCGGCAACACGACCTTCACCGGCACGCTCGTCAAGCAGGGCGCGGGCACCTGGACAATCGACAAAAACCCTGGCGCGAACATGAAGCAGCAAATGACCTGGGTCGATGGCGGCAAACTCATCGTCGATTGGGAGCAATACCAGCTCGAAAACGACGGGGTAATCTCCGCGGCCCAGATCGCCGCCGGCGCCATCCTCGAAGTGCGCACCGCCAACACGGCCACCACGACCACGCTCGTCAACCCGCTCACCGGCGACGGCCTGCTCGACCT
>NZ_JAQFIT010000013.1:0-131549 GCF_029504805.1 Ereboglobus sp. PH5-5
ACGCAATACCGCGCGCTGTTGCGCTTTGGCCGCCAGATCAAGGACAGCCGCTGGCACCCCTACGGCAAGCTCGCCGGGGTGACGGTGGACTCGGATCGCGGCGCGATCAAGGCGCACGGCAAAACCTTCCGCACCGACTACGACGGCAAACGCATCGAAATGGGCTTTGGCACGAGCTACCGTCTCGACGCCGCCTCGCAGCTCCACATCGACTACGAGTATGCCAAGGCCCGGGCCTACGACCGCCCCTGGTCCATCAACCTCGGCTACCGCAGACTCTGGTAACCCCCCCCCTTCATAAAACCCGCCCGCCCAAAAAAAGGCCGCCCCATAACGAGGCGGCCTTTTTATCTGCCCGCACTTTGGCTCAGAAGGAGCGGTAGGTTTTGTTTATGTATTGGTTTAATTCGGGCTGGCCGACGGCGGTGGCGCTGGCGGTGTCCCAACGGACGGGACGATCCGAAAGCAGGGCGAGGTTGCCGAGGAGGGTGGTTTCGGTGAGATCCACGGAATAGTCGACGAAGTTCGAGCACGGCGCGGGGCCCGCGCTGGTGATGGCGTTGATCCAGTCCATGTAGATGCTGCCTTTGACGATGCGGGGAATGGTTTTGGGCGGGCGGGCGGAGGCGAATTTTTTCGCAAGCTCGACAGGGAAGACGCGCGGAACGCCGCCGTAGGTGTTGGTGTCGTAGAGGGCGCCCTTGTCGCCAAGGTAAATCGTGCCGTTGCCGGCGAGCTGGGTGTCGGCCTCGAAGGAATCGGGTTTCTCGGGCTTTTTGCCGCCGTCATACCAGACGAGCTTCACGGGAGGACGGCTACCGCGGGCGGGGAATTGGTAGGTGATGACGGACCATTTGGGCCAGATTCCGTCGGCGATGCCGGAGTGCTTGGCGGAAACGGTGACGTCGCCGCTCAGTCCGAGGGCGAAGACGGGGGCGTTGAAGAGGTGGCAGCCCATGTCGCCGAGGGCGCCGCAACCGTAATCGAGGAATCCGCGCCAGTTGAAGGGGGCGATTCGCGGGGCGTAGGCGCGGGCGGGGGCGACGCCTTGCCAAAGGTCCCATTCGAGGGTGGGCGGCAGCGGCGAGGCGGCGTCGGGACGGGGCGCGGGCATGCCCTGGGGCCAGATGGGGCGGTTGGTCCAGCAGTGGACTTCGCGGACAGTGCCAATGACGCCGGCATCGAGCCATTCCTTGGTGACGCGGCAGCCTTCGCGGGCGGCGCCTTGGTTGCCCATTTGTGTGACGACGCCGTGTTTCGCAGCGGCGGCTTTCAGGATGCGCGCCTCGCCGATGGTGTGCGAAAGGGGTTTTTCGACGTAAACGTGCTTGCCCCGCTCAATGGCGGCGAGGGCGATGGGGAAGTGCATGTGGTCGGTTGTGGAGATGGCGACGGCGTCGATGCGGTCGTGCATCTCCTCGAGCATCTGGCGGTAGTCGCGGTAGCGCGGGGCGAGGGGGAAGCGGGCGAAGTTCTGGCGCGCGCGGGCGAAATCCACGTCGCAGAGCGCGACGACATCGGCGAGCGGTGCGAGGCCGTCGATGTTGCTGTTGCCGCGTCCGCCGATGCCCACGAAGGCGAGGCGGACTTTGCGGCCGGAGACGAGGTTCCTAAACCCGGGGGCGGCGCGGAGGCGTCCGAGCGGGAGCGCGGTCGCGAGCGCGGCGAGCGCGGATGTTTGCAAAAAATGGCGTCGGGTGAAGAGGGTGTTTTTTTTCATGGAAATTTCTAATGTAACCGCTGAGGCGCGGAGTTCGGAGTGTTATTTGGAGGAGGCCGGCAGGGAGAGTTCGCGCAGCCAGATGTTGCGGAAGGAGGGACGGTCGGTGGCGTGGTTTTGAAGGACGAGCGGGAGCTTGGCGGGGTGCGCGGCATAGGGGACGCGGCCCCGGTGGACGGTCGGGCCGGTGAGGATGGCGCCGTGCTGGACGAGGATGCCGTTATGGAAGGCGGTGATGCGCGCGGGGGAGACGAGCTCGCCGGCGGCGTTGAAGCGCGGGGCAATGAAAACCACGTCGTAGGACTGCCATTCGCCGGGGGCGCGGGAGGCGTTTGCGAGGGGCGGGTGTTGTTTGTAAACGGAGGCGGCCTGTCCGTTGGCGTAGGTGGGGTTTTCGTGGGAATCGAGCACCTGGAACTCGTAGAGGCCCATGAAGATGAGACCGCTGTTGCCGCGTTGCTGGCCGCTTTTCACGGGGTTGGTTTGCGTGCGGAATTCGAGGTGCACTTGCACGTCGCCGTAGGAGGCCTTGGTGCGGAGGCTGCCGGTTTTTTCAACAGGGGTGAGGATGCCGCCGGCGACTTTCCACCGGGGGGAGGTTTCCTTGGCGCTGGTGGATTCCCATGCGTCAAGGCCGGAGCCGTCGAAAAGGACGGTGGCATCGGACGGAACGGCGGAGCCGGCGGGAGCCTTCACGACAGGGACTTTGGTCGTCCAGTCCTCGGTCTCGGCGGCGGGGGTGGTGGAAGGGAGATAAGTGATGCCGGCGAAGGGCGCGGCGGAGCCGGAGCGAGCGGCGGCGGGAGGGAGCTTGTCGAGCGCGGCGGGATTGGTTGGGGTGTAGGTGGCGGAGCCGCGGCGACGAAGGACGCGGTTTGCTTGGTCGGCGGTGAAGACGAGCGTGTTTTTTTCGGGGGTTGTGAGGGCGATGGTGGCGGGACCGGTGACGCGCCAGGTGCCTTTCTTGTTCTTGCCCATCCAGTTCTCGGTGTAGGTGTTGTCAGGGTGGAGGGTGAAGGTGGAGGTGTTTTTGCCGAGCTTGCCGGTCCAGGGAGTGGCGGTGAGGAAGGACAGGAGCGCGCCGTCATCGACACGGACAGGGGTGGACGGGGTTTTCTGGAGCGCTGCGGGATTGGTCGGGGTGTAGGTGGCGGAGCCGCGGCGACGGAGGACGCCTGCGCCGGGATCGGCGGTGAAGACGAGCGTGCTTTTTTCGGGGGTTGTGAGGGCGATGGTGGCGGGGCCGGTGACGCGCCAGGTGCCTTTCTTATTCTTGCCCATCCAGTTCTCGGTGTAGGTGTTGTCGGGGTGGAGGGTGAAGGTGGAGGTGTTCTGGCCCTTGCCTATCTTGGCGGTCCAGGGGGTGGCGGTGAGGAAGGACAGGAGCACGGAGGCGTCGGCGTCGCTGACAGGGGCGGCGACGGGAGGCGGCGGGAGGGCTTCGATAAAGAGGTTTCGGTATTCGATTTTACCCTCGGCGGCGTGGAGGCCGATGACTCCGGAGCGGGCGAAGTCGCGAAGCGCTTTTTTGAATTTGTTGCCGGTGCCACCGGGGTTTTTTCCAGCGGCGGTCCATTGCTCAAGATCGGCGCGGACAAGGCGTTCGTCATCGAGCCAGACGGTGATTTTTTCGTTATCGGCGCGGATGAGGAGTTTGTGCCAGGCGCCCGGCTCAATTTCGACTTGGCGCGAGGGGGCGACGAGGTCGTAGAGGGCGCCGACGAGGGCGCGTTCATTGTTGCCCGCGGGGTCGCCCTGAAGGATTTGGACCTCGATGGAGTTTTGCACGTAGTCCTTGGTGTCGGAGCAGCGGAGGAAGATGCCGCCGTCGGCCTTGGCTTGGGCGCGGAATTCGAGGGAGAGGTAGAAGTTGTCGCCGGCAGCCTTGGTCCATGCGACGCCTTTGCCGGTGAAGACGCCGTCCTTGCACGACCACGCGCCGGGGGCGGTGGAGACGTTGGAGAGGTTGGGTGCGAAAAGCGGGGTTGCGGCAGGCCACTGTTTGGAGCCGGGGGGAGCCTTGCTGGTGGCGAGGTCGCCGGGGTTGGCGATGGTGGCGGCCTGGAGGACGGCGCCAGCACAGAGGGCGATGGCGAGGACGGGGATGAGGGATTTTGTTTTCATGGAAATGCGGTGGTTATCCGGAAGGGTTCGGTGTCGATCGCGAGATCTTTTTCAATCCGCGGATGAACGCGACGCCAGAACAAAGGTTTCCGGACGGGATGGAAAGCATGAATAAAAATTTACCGCGCCGCGAGGCGGTTTAACCGGAGTCGCGGACGCGGCGGGCATGGCCGAGAACAAATGCTCCTTATGCCAACGACCCAAAGCTTTTATATTTTCGTCGTAGGGGCGTCGCTTGCGACGCCCGGTTTGAGAATCATTCGTAGGGCAAGGGCGTCGCAAGCGACGCCCCTACGGGAGTGGTGCAATGGCTTCGGGGTAATCGGAGGGTTGCGACGGACGCCGTCACGCCCGCATAAAAGCGTCCACCTTGCTCATGATTTCGGCCTCGCTGCCGGGGACGCTGAGGACGTCGCACTCGGTGCCGAGGATGAAGGGGTGGCCCGTGGCGCGCATTTTTTCCAGAAGCTCGCGCGCCATCGCGGCGACGGTTTCGGCGGTGAGTTGCGGCGCGTAGAAATTTTTGCTGGGCAGGTTGCCGTAGATGACGGTGGTTTTCGGAATCAGCGCGGCGTCCTCCCAGAGTTTGCGCGAGCCGCCAAGGCTGATGATTGCCGGGTTGAGCGCGCCGAGGCGGCGCACCATTTCGCCCGTGAGTTCGCCGCAGTCGTGGAAGATCAGGTCGACATCGTGCTCCGCGAGCAGCGCGGCGAAACGACGCATGGGCTCCATCACGTATTTTTCGAAAACGGCGTAGTTGGTTTCCTCCTGCTGCTTCGGGGAAAAATAAACCAGGTTTGCCGCGGGTTCGCAGACGAAGATCGCCTTGGCGCCGGCGGCGATTTGCGCGCGCAAATATTCATGGATGACGTGCTCGCCGAGCGCGAGAAGACGCTCAACCATGGCGATGTCGGGTTCGTCCCCGGCGGTGATTCCGGTGCCGGCAAGAAAGACGGGCATGATCGGGTCGGTGACGAGCTTGGTCATCAGCGAAAAGGGGCCGATGCACATGCCGATGGGGAGGAGGTCCGTGTGCGTTTGCGCGATGCGTGTGATCGCGTCGCATGTGGCGCGCATGCGCGGCGTGAGCGGGATGCCGGGGAGTTCCGTTGCGAGCGGGGGGAGCTTGGGCGGGTTTTCCATCGAGGTCGACGGCGGCGCAAAATGATAACTTTCGATTTCGTCCTCGGGAACGCCGCAGGCGCGCAACAGCGCGTCTTTTTCGAGCGTGAGGTCCATGAGCGGAATCGCGAGCGGGCAGTTGAAACGGCGCGCGGTTTCGGCAATCACGTCGCCAAGGCGTTTGCCGTCGAGGAGAATGGCGTCGTGGTCGGCATGCGCATGCAGAATGAGGTGCGCGCCGACGGGCGCGCGAAGTCCCTTGATGGCAAGGTCGGTGTAATAGTTGTTGTTCATGAAAGCGGATGAGGGACAGTGGTTTGTTGTGTGTTGAAAAATTAGGGCACGCAGTGGCGATGGGCGCGGACAGGAATGTCCGCGCAACATGTCAGAATAAGACGCGCGGTTTGGGCGTCAGGCGGTTGCGCCTATGAGCTCGCAGGCTTTGTCAACGGCGGAGCCGGCGTCGGAGCTGTAACCGTCCGCGCCGATTTCGTCGGCGAATTGCTGCGTGATCGGCGCGCCGCCGATCATGACCTTGGTCTTCGGGAGATTGGCCTCCTTGATGAGGGCGACGGTCGATTTCATCGCGGGCATCGTGGTGGTGAGAAGCGCGGAAAGCCCGACGAGGTCGGCGTTGTGCTCCTTGGCGGCGGCGAGGAATTTTTCAGGCGTCACGTTCACGCCGAGATCGACGACGCGGAAGTTCGCGCCCTTCCACATCATGGCGACGAGATTTTTGCCGATGTCGTGAAGGTCGCCCTGCACGGTCCCGATGACGGCGGTGTATTTCGGAACGATGCCGGCCTTGGCGAGAAGCGGCTCGAGCATGCCCATCGACTCCTTCATGGCGCGAGCGGCAATGAGCATCTCGGGGACGAAAATTTCGTTGCGCTTGAATTTTTCGCCAACGATGCCCATCGCGCTGACGAGGGCGTTGTCCACGATTTCCTGGAGGGGAATGTTTGCGTCCAGCGCCTGCTGCGTGGCGGCCTTTGCGTCTTTGCTTTTGCCGCCAATGACCGCGGCGGAAAGTTGTTCGAGGATTGGGTTGCTCATAATATCAGGGTTTTATTTGCGGTTGAGGGCGCAAACAATACCAGAACCGCCTCCGGTTTGCTTGCACTTAAGTGCGCAAACTTTGGATTTTCGTGCGAAGAGACGCACAAACACACGCAGTCAAGAACGCCAGCAGCGCGAAGCCTGCGGGAACACCGTCAAGTGCCATTCAGGCCTGACCCCATCTCAGGCCTCCTCACTTGACGTTCTGCCGTGATATCATCGTTTGTGCCCAATGTTCCATCCGGGCCTTTGGACGTCACAACAACCCACAATTCGTTGTTGGCGCGTGTTTCGTAACGAAAAATAATTTTATTGCCCCATGAATCAAATGATAATCGTTTCTTGTTTTCGATATATATTTTTTCATCGTAATTCTTGGCAACGTTCGGATCTTTTACAGCCTCATTGCTCACAGTGTCCAAAACTGTATTCAAATCAGGCGCCGGTAACTTTTTAATACCATGGTATAATTTAATATATTGCGCCCATTGGTTAACCACCCCTCTCGTAAATTCTGTTTTAGCAGGCTCATGTCGTTGAAGGAGGAAAAAAATCATAATAATTGATATTATAATGAAAACAAAAAATAATGTAATTATTGTTAGTTTTATTAATTTCATTATTTTTTAGGGAAAACGGAACCATTGACAACATCCTTCAATGCTTTCGAAACACTTTGTTGAGGGTTGGTATAGCCTTTGAACCACATCCCCCGTGCGCCATCTGGGTCAAACACTCCTGCCCATGAGAACCCGCCAGTATCGCGGTTGGCTGTGCCGCATCCGATCATAATACACATATCAAGATGATTTCCATAGGGATAGTTTATTCCATTTTCGGTAACCAACAAAAAATCGCTTACAGCGACAATTTGTCTAACCCGTTTTCGCCTCCCCAAAAGCTTTTAAGGATAATCTTCAAAGAAAAGAACTTCTATGATGCCTGTAGGGAGTGAAGAAATCCTGTATGGCAAATGTTGCCTAAATCTTCCGGTAAAAGTTACATATTTTGCATGAACATCTGTTAAAGGTTTTTTTCCGATTTTATCTTTATATTGCTCGGGGATTTGAAAATTTTTCGGAATGGGGTGAACCCCTATGCTATTTTTTAACAATCCTCCTTTATGATCCTCGATATTATCATATAAAAAGTTGTAGGATGACGAACTGTGAAAAAAATATCCACGAACTCTTATAAGTTTGTTTTCATAACGCTCGGGGTTAGAGATAAGCGAGATCATTGACACATATTCAGGATGCGCATCTTGGGAGAGGGATATGCTCGCAGATGAGACACTTATAGTAATAAGGAAAAATTTGAATAAAGTTTTCATTGGTCTATTTATAGAAGGGGCAAAAGGCGACGGAAGGACAAAAGGCGACAGACCTCAATTCGACATGAAACTTATTTTCAACATTTCCGCCTATTATTTTTGAAATAAAACAATACCAATAAAAATAGTATTTCATGATACTCATAAAATGAAGCGTTTGCCCTCGATAGTCATTCATTGCATATCAAAATATTCCTTAATACTTGATATCGTCAGATTTAGCCTTTCAAATTTTATATTTCTTTCTCCATATAAAGAAATTCAATAACGCCGGTAGGCATTGAACTGGTTTTATATATAATTTCCCTTTTGAACCTTCCAACAATCGTCACGTAACTTCCAGTTGTTTTTGATAATGACGACCCTTTGCCTACCTTCTCCACATATTTCTTAGGAATTTGCACATCGTCAGGAAGTCCATAAATCCACACACTATTTTTCATTACTCCTCCCTTGTGATCTTCTATGCTATTGTATAAAAATTGTTGAGATGGAGAAAACATAAAATAATATCCGCGAACTTTTATGAATTTCCCATCATAGCGCTCAGGAGATGAAATAAGGGAAAACATGGATACGTATTCGAGCCGTTCCTCTTGGGAGGATGCTGCGCATAATGGCCCAATGCTAATCAGGAGAATTCTCAATAGAGTTTTCATCATTTTGTAATAATTTTGAAGAAACCAGATCGATGCTTGTTGATTTTCATTAGCAGAGAAAGGGGCCAAGTAGCATGAGAATCAGAGCCGAGTAGCGCGGGTAAGCACAGCGGCGCCTGGTTGCCATGAACGATGCCGGAATTGATTATCACAAGCGACATCGTGTGACGTGCGCGCTGGATGCGCAAGGCCGCAAACCTTTGTGCGGCGCGAAGCGAGGCCAACTCGCCCGAGGCCTTTGGGCGTTACTTCAAGGAGCTTGGCGGGCAAACACCGTTTTGGATAGGGCGCGACGGTTTCCTGGCCGCCGCTCCATCGCACGCGCCTTTTGCCTTCACCAACTTCACCTTACCCCAGACGCCGGTCTTCCATTTGCTTGCCAAGGGATGTTTGTTTTGCATGTGTTCCCCACAGCCATGCGAGATGCCGATGGCGGGTTTTTGAGCGCAAATCGCGCCCGGCCCGTAGGTGTCATAACTCATCAGTTGAAATTGTTTGGAAAGGAAAAGTTATGGCTTGGGTTTATCTGGTTATCGCGGGGGTTTTTGAAGTTGTCTGGGCGATTGGCATGAAGCAGTCGGACGGGTTTTCTCGGTTTTGGCCGGGTGTCGTCACAATTGTGTTCATGCTCGCCAGTTTCGCCCTGCTCGCGATGGCAATGAAGCAGCTGCCGGTTGGAACGGCTTACGCGATCTGGACCGGCATCGGCGCGGCAGGCGCGGCGATTGTCGGGATGATGTTTCTCGGAGAATCGCGCGACGTGCCGCGCATCCTCTGCGTGTGCCTGATCGTCGGCGGAGTGGTCGGCCTGAAACTGCTGGCAAAACCCGCGGCCTAAAAAACCCGGGCTCGCCCGGGTGCCCTTCCCTATTCCGGTTTGCCACCCGACGCGCCAAGCATCGTTTCGACCCGCCCGACAATGTCCCCGACCGGCCAGAGGCGGCCGATGCCTTCGTAGCCGCAGGCGAGCGCGCCCTCCTCGGGGCCGATGAATTCGACGCCGCGCGTCTTGAGCGTGGCAACATTGGCGGCGGTCGCCGGGTGCGTCCACATTTTGCAGTTCATGGCGGGCGCGATCAGCACCGGCGCGCGACAAACCAGATACATTGAACTCAAATAATCAGGCGCGAGTCCGTGGGCAAATTGCGCGATCACGTCGGCGGTGGCGGGCGCGACAAGCATGAGGTCGGCCTTGTCGGCGAGCTCGATGTGGCCAGGCTGCCAGCCGTTGCCCTCGTCCCAAAGATCGGCGGCGACGGGATTGCGCGCGAGCGTTTGCAATGTCAGCGGAGTGATGAACTTTTGCGCGGCGGCGGTCATGACGGGAAAAATCTCCGCGCCGCGCTTGCGCAACTGGCTGGTGATCTCGGCCGCCTTGTAAGCGGCGATCGAGCCTGTGACTCCGAGAATGATTTTTTTGCCTTCGAGCGAGGGAATGGGCGCGGATGTCGTCATGCGAAAAAACAAACACCACTTTGCACGAGTCGCAAGTGTCGAAGCAGGCTTGGCAGCGCGCCCGGTAAATGACATTATGCAGCCATGCCAAAAAACAAAACTGTCATCGTCACGGGCGCGTCTTCGGGAATCGGCGGGGCCGTGGCACGGCGGATGGCGCGAGCGGGCGCGAACGTCGTCGTGTTTGCGAGGCGCGCGGAACGACTTGAGGCGCTTTGCGCGGAGATTGATCCGGCGGGGACGCGCACGCTCGCCGTCGCGGGCGATGTGAATGTGGCAATAGATCGCGAGCGGTTGGTGCGCGTGGCGGTGGAGCGATTCGGACGCATCGACGCGCTTGTGAACAACGCCGGCTACGGGCAGCGCGGCCCGATCGAGCGAATTCCACTTGAGGCGTTGCGCGCAAATTTCGAGACCAATGTGTTTTCGCTCGTCGCGCTCACGCAACTCGTCGCGCCGGTCATGCGCACGCAGGCACGACTCGGCAAGGACGGCACGGGAAAAGACGGCGGGCGCATCATCAACATCGGCTCGGTGGCGGGACGCATCACGCGCCCGATGTCGGCGGCGTATGATTCGACGAAGTTTGCGCTCGAGGGAATAACCGACGGGCTGCGCGGCGAACTAAAGCCGTTTGGAATCGACGTGGTGCTGGTGCGTCCGGGTTTCATCCGCACGGAGTTCGGGCAAGTCGCGGATGCGGTGTCGAATCGCGTGCTTTCCGGTGACGGCGCGGGACCGTATGCGCCCTATGTGGGGGATTTTCAAACAAAGCGCGTGAAGCTGCGGCGCGTGGCGGGCGTGCCGGACGACATCGCGCGACTCGTGGAAAAGGCGCTCACGGCACGAAGACCGCGCGCGCATTACAACGGACCGGCTCACGCAAAATTGTTTCTGTTTTTGAAATGGCTGCTGCCCGTGCGCGCAATGGACTGGGCGTTGCGAATGAAACGTCATGCGAAATAAATCCGTGAACCGACGGCGCACGCCCGCTCAGTGCGGACGAGTAAAACGGTGCCGCAATGCCGTTTTGCCCCGCCGCAATAACAATGGTTTGAAAAACATCCGGCAGTTGCAAAGCGCGGCGGCCTTTGCGAGAATGGGCGGCGTCAATGAAACAATCGTTGCGCATCAATTGCGTTCCGCCGTGGCTGCCCGTGCTTGTTTGCGCGCTGGCGGGCGCGGTTGTATTTCAGTTTTTCGGCAATGCGACGCGCGGCTACATCCACACACAATCGCTCTTCTGGTGGTGGGGCTGGCAATGGTTTGATCCGGCCTCGGAAACACAACACGGCCCGCTCGTCGTCGTCGTGGCCGCGTGGCTGTTCCGGCGAAACACACGAAATGCGGAAAGCGCGCAAATTGGCGGCGCAAGGGGCGCCCCCGCGATCGCCATGCTTGGCGCGCTCGCGCTGCATATCGCCGGTTATGCAATGCAGCAGACGCGCGTGTCGATTGTTGCGTTCCTGGTGTTCACGTGGGGAGTGCTCGCGCTTGCCGATTGTTGCAAAAAACAAGACGGGCGCGGCGCGGTTTTGTCGTGGTCGCGCGCGGCGGTTTTTCCGCTCGGGTTTCTGATGCTTGCGATTCCGTTTGGATTTCTCGACACGCTTGGTTTTTACCTGCGGCTCGGCGTGGTGGGCACGGTCAGCGCGCTTGCGCACGGCGCCGGCATCGACGTGGTGCGCAATGGCACGCAGCTGTTTTCTCCGGATGGAAATTTTCAATACGATGTCGCCGCGGCGTGCTCCGGAGTGCGGTCGTTTGTGGCACTGCTCGCGATGGCGTTGCTCGTCGGTTATCTCGGATTTCGCTCGTGGTGGCGGCGCGCGGCGCTGGCGGTGTTGTGCGTGCCGTTTGTGTTTGTCGGCAACGTGGCGCGCATCGGCGTGATCGTGCTGGCCGGCGAATGGTTCGGACACGCGGCGGGCGGGCGCGTGCACGACTGGTCGGGCTGGGTGGTGTTTTTGATTGTGTTCGCGCTGCTGCTCGGCGCGGCGCGGTTGATGCGCGAATCTAAAAAACGCGATTCCGATAAATCATATCATAATGATAATGAACAAGAAAAGGAACACCGCAACCCAATGGACCGCACCGCATTAAAAGCGGCGGGCTCGCGCGGGATGTCTGTTGCGGCGGCTTGGGTGGTGGCGGTGTGTGTGTGTGTGTCGGCGGCGGGCGCGGCGTTTGCGACGGCGCGACTGGACACGGTCGCGGTGCGCGGGTCGGCCGGCGTGCGGCTTGCGTCCGACGGGGTGAACCCGGCGCCGTTGCCGGTGTTTTTGGGAACCAAGTGGGGCGGACGCGATGTCGAGGTCAGCGCGGTCGAGCGCGAATTACTCCCGCCGGACACGGGTTTTGCGCGCAAAAATTACGCGCGCCTTTCCAATCCGCAACGCGAGCAGGTTTTTTTCTCGATTGTTCTCAGCGGACGCGACCGCACGTCAATTCACCGTCCCGAAGTCTGCCTTGTCGGCCAGGGATGGCGAATCAAGGGACGCGGCAGGGAGCGATTCGCGCTGCCCGATGGCGGAACGCTCGACGCCACGCTGCTGCGCATCGAGCGCGGGGTGGTTTTGGCGGATTCAAAAACCACCGCGACCATACCGGCCGTGTTTGTCTATTGGTTTGCCGGAAGCGATGGCACCGAGGCGTCTCACGCCGGAATGCTTTTGCGCGGCGCGACCGACCGGCTGCTGCATTTGCGCGCGGACCGCTGGGCGTATGTGGTCGCGCAATCGCTCGCCCTGGACGGCGAGGAGGCGGCGCGCGCGCGCATTGCCGAAGTGATCGCGCTGAGCTGGCCCGAAACCCGCGCAAGAAATGATTGAACTTTCCCGCCGCCGTTTTACCTTCCGCCACCTTGAAACTACAAAGCGCGATATTTGCCGACGTCGCAACAGCCACGACATTCTGGGACGAATACGGCCCCGTTTGGGTATTTGTCGTGGCTGGCGTCGCGGGCATTTTACTCGGGCTGGTGGGGTCCTGGATGGTCACGCGCTACTCGCGCCGCATGGCCGCGCACCAGGCAAACCAGCTTGTCGAGGTGGCGCGCCGCGAGGCGGCGGTCGAGGCCCATGAACTGCGGCAAAAAGTCGAGGAGGAGATGCAGGAAAAACGCTCCGAAATGACGCGCGAGTTTGACCGGCGCGAAATCGAGGCCGATCTCAAATTGCGCGAAATCCGCGCGCACGAGGAATCGCTCGCGTTGCTCGACCATCAACTGGAGCAAAAACAGGAGCGCCTTTCGCGCGAAAACGCCGCCGCCAAGCAGGCGCGCGACGTGCTTCGGGAAACGTCGAAAAACCTGCGCAAACGCCTCGAGGGCATGTCGCAAATGGACGCCGAGGAGATAAAGAAAATTTTGCGCGAGGAGGTCGAAATGGAATGCCAGGACGAGTTGCGCCTTCTCCGCCGCGAAACACTCGACCGCTCCGAGCACGACCTCGAAATGCAGGCGCGCCGCATTCTCATCGCCACGATGCAGCGCATGGCGTCAAAACCCAACGCCGACATCACCGCGACGATTGTCCAGCTGCCCAACGATGAAATGAAAGGCCGCATCATCGGCCGCGAAGGGCGCAACATCAAGGCCTTCGAAGCCGTCACGGGCGTCACGCTGCTCATCGATGAAACACCGCAAATGGTGCTCATCTCGTCGTTCGATCCCGTGCGCCGCGAAATCGCGCGCATCGCGCTCGACAGCCTCGTGAAGGACGGCCGCATCCATCCGGCAAGCATCGAGGAAAGCGTCAACCGCGCCGCCGAGGAGGTGAACATCAACGTGCAGCAAGCCGGTGAATCCGCCGTCGAATATCTCGGCGTGACGGGGCTGCATCCCGAGATTATAAAACTGCTCGGCAAACTAAAATACCGTTTTTCCTACACGCAAAACGTGCTCGACCACTCGATCGAAGTGGGCTTCCTCGCCTCAATGATCGCCAGCGAAGTCGGCCTCGACCCGAACATCGCAAAACGCGCCGGCCTGCTTCACGACATCGGCAAGGCGGTTGATGGCGAATACGAGGGCAGCCACGCGACAATCGGCGCCGAGTTTGTGAAGCGCCACGACGAGACGCCCATCGTGGTCAACGCCATCGCCGCGCACCACGAGGAGGTAAAACCCGAGACCGTTTATGCGGGCCTGGTGATTCTGGCCGACACGATCTCCGCGATCCGCCCGGGTGCGCGCGCCGAGGCGATGACCAATTACATCCAGCGCCTTGGCCGCCTTGAAAAACTCGCGCTCGGCATCGACGGCGTGCAGCAGGCCTACGCGATCCAGGCGGGCCGCGAAATCCGCGTGCTCGTCTCGCCGCAACACGTCTCGGACGACCAGGCCCGCGAACTCGCCCGCGAACTCCGCCGCAAAATCGAAAGCGAGCTCCAATACCCGAGCACAATCAAGGTGACCGTAATCCGCGAATCGCGGTTCACCGAAACGGCAACGTGAGGTTGCGCGCGCAAGC
The DNA here is from genome assembly GCF_029504805.1 of Ereboglobus sp. PH5-5. Taxonomy (NCBI): domain Bacteria; kingdom Pseudomonadati; phylum Verrucomicrobiota; class Opitutia; order Opitutales; family Opitutaceae; genus Ereboglobus; species Ereboglobus sp. PH5-5. The sequence continues at coordinate 13,945 of NZ_JAQFIT010000013.1, forward strand.
CGCCCAAACTTCATGAACAAAAGATAATTCCATGAGGCATGCGCTGGCAGTTTTGGTGTTATTCATTGGAATACTCCTTGTTTGCGCCGGTTGCAGAAAGAACCCCTACGACCAAAAAATCTCGGCGGCGGACCAAGAGGAGTTGAACCGCTGGCTTTCGTTCAACACACACCGCCTCAGCGTCCGGGAAATCGAGGAGATAAACAACAGCATGAGGGAGATAAGAATCTCATTCATGCTGCGAGACGCCAAAAAATCGAAAACCAACGAAACCCTGAACCGGCTGCTTTGCGAAAAAATCAACGGCCTGCCCCTGAAAGAAATGGTGGTGATGGGCTACGAATTGCAAATCGGGCGCTATGAAGTCGAGCGATTGCGGCTGGTGGGGGATCTCCATCATAAAAACAAATTGAAAACACGCCCCGGCGACCTGGACTCGGAATGCTTTTTGCGGGAGCAAAAGGAAATGGTGGGCGAGCAAATAGGCGAATTCGACTCGCGCATTGAGCGGTGCAAGACGCGCATCAAAGAACTTTGCGAAAAATTCGCCATGCCCGATCCGGCAACCGACTCCACCCCGCCGGAGCGAATCAGCACCGGGGACTCTTGATTTTTTGGGGCGGGGATTGCCGCACCGCGAGGGCGCGAGCCCCATAGGCGCCAACCTGTTTGTTATTTACGCGCGCCAAAGGCGTGCCATTCGGCAGCCCAGGGTCGAGCTTGCGAGACCCTGGGGAAACGATGGAAGACAACGCGCCCTGTAAGGGCGCTACAAATAACGTTTCAAAATGAACGCCGTGCGTTTCTCGCAAACCATGTCATCGTTTACGATGAATGTTACGCGTGGGATTGAGGCGCATGTGGCACCGCTTGAGCACGGCATTGTGCGCAAGCGGCTGGTTGCAAACGTATTCACGTCATCCGCGTTTGGGCTTGATAAGCAACATGTGGAAAAGAAGATGCCCGAATGTCCCAAATAACCCTGACACCGCGCCAACTCGCCATTGGCGGAGGCTGTTTTGCCGTGGCGCTTCTGGCCGGCATTTTTCTGGTTGTCTCCGGCAATCAAGACCGGGACATACCGCTGGAGCCTGTCCAGGCTTTCACGCCTCCGGCGGCAAGTGTTGCGGCTCCCGAAGCGACGGTGCAAAAACAAGAGACGCCCGCGCCGGCAAAACGTCCGACAGGCAAGGTTTACCCCAAGGAAATCGCCCATGGCGAGGAGGTGGATATCAAGGATTATGCGGTTCCGGATAAGATGATGATATTCGATTTCACCAGCCAGTATTGTCCGCCGTGCCGCCGGGTCGCGCCGCGCCTCGAAAAGTTGCATTTCGATCGCGAGGATGTCGTGGTGGTCAAGGTGAACATAAACCGACCGGGCGTGCGGGGCATTGATTTTCGCTCGCCGGTGGCACTCAAATACCGGCTGCCCTACGTGCCCTACTTTGTGGTTCTGCCCGCTGATCGCAGCCGTGTCATCGAGGGAAAGGACGCCGCGAACATGGTGTATGAAATGTTGCAAAAGAACGAACGCGGATGACCCGGCGGGGCGGTGTTGATTCGCGCCCGCGCTGAACGCGGACGGACACCGGGTTTTTGGCCCGGAAGCGAATTTGAAAAGCGTGCTCGCCCTCGGGCGGCAATTCCGGCAAACGCAAACCTTTTCATATTTAGACCAAACGCACTCCGCTATCCCTCACCAAGCCATGGCAATCCATCAACTGAACGAAGAACAAATCCGCACCTGGACTCGCGAGCAAAAGGACCACTGGTGGTTCACAAACATCTTTCGCGGCAACATGCCGCAGCTCACGCTTCGCTCCGGCATCACGGGTTTTGTTCTCGGCGGCATCCTCGCCTCGACCAATCTCTACGTCGGCGCCAAGACAGGCTCGACGCTCGGCGTGGGGCTCACATCGGTGATTTTGGCGTTTGCGCTGTTCCGCGTCATGTCGCGCATGGGGCTGGCAAAGGATTTCACGATTCTGGAAAACAACGCCATGCAGTCCATCGCCACGGCGGCGGGTTACATGACCTCACCGTTCATCTCGTCGCTCGCGGCCTACATGCTCGTCACGGGAAACATCGTTCCCTGGTGGCAAATGCTGTTGTGGAACGTGGTTATTTCGATCACCGGCGTGCTGGTGGCGTTTCCGATGAAGCGGCGCTTTATCAACGAGGACCAGCTTCCGTTTCCCGAGGGGCGCGCGTGCGGCGTCGTGCTCGACACACTTTACACGGGCGAGGGCGCGAGCGGCTTGTTCAAGGCAAAGGTGCTCGCCGTCGCCGCGGTGCTGGCCGCGGGCATGCAAATGGTCATGGGCGAGGGCTGGATGAAGTTAATCCAGTTCAAGTTGCTCCGCCTTTCCGGCAATCCGAAGGAAGGCGCGCTCTGGCACTTCAACGAAATGGTCGACCAGTATTATTACAACATCGCCACCTGGGTCCCGAAAATCATGGGAACCGACATCCGCGAGCTCGGCCTGCGCGTGAGTTTCGACTTGAGCATGATCGGCGTCGGCGGGCTCATGGGCATCCGCATCGCGACAAGCATGCTGATCGGCATGATAATCAATTATGTGTGGCTCGCGCCGTGGATGATCCAGCTCGGCGACATCACGCGCAAGGTCGGCCCCGACGGCACGCTGCTTCCGCTCAATCGCGGCGAAATCGTGAACCAATGGTCGCTCTGGTGGGCGATCGCAATGATGGTGGTCGGCTCAATGGTGGGCCTGTTTGGCAAACCGAAAATGATCATCAACGCGTTCACCAACCTGTTTAAAAAGAAGGAAAAAACGAAAAAGGGTCACGACGTGCTCAAGCACATCGAAGTGCCGCTGTGGATATCGTTCGTCGGCGTGCCGCTGTTCGCGTTGCTCGGCGCGAGCATGGCGCATTGGTTTTTCGGAGCGAGCTGGGTGCTTTCGCTCGTGGCGGTGCCGCTCATCTGCGTGCTCTCGATCATCGCGACCAACTCGATGGCGCTCACCTCGTGGACGCCCGTCGGCGCGCTTTCCAAGATCACGCAATTCACCATGGGCGCGCTCCAGCCGCACAACGCGGCGACAAACCTCACAACCGCCGGCATGACCGCCGAGGTCGCGGGCAACGCGGCCAACCTGCTCTCCGACATCAAACCCGGCTACATGCTCGGCGCAAAACCGCGCCAGCAGGCGATCGGCCACGTGATCGGCATCACCGCCGGCGCGCTCGCCTCGACGCCGCTGTTCTTCGCGCTTTTTCTGCCAAAAAATTCAGAGGGCGTGCGCAGCATCTCAACGCTGGTGTCGGACACCTTCGGAATGCCCGCCGCGCTTCAATGGAAAGGCGTGGCCGACCTGATTGCGAAGGGGCTTTCCAGCCTCCCGACAACGGCGGTCATCGCCATGGTGATCGCCGCGGTGGCGGCGTTGCTCTTCGAGGTCATCCGCATAGTGACCAAAAACAAATTCCCCCTCTCGGCCGTTTCGATCGGCCTCGGCGTGGTGCTGCCGCCAAACGCGACCATCTGCATGTGGTGCGGCGCGCTGTTTTTCGAGATCATGCGCCGCAAATACAAAACGCCAAACACCAAGGGAAACACAATCTGGGTCGAGTGCCTGGAGCCGATTTGCGCGGGCCTGATCACCGGCGCGGCACTGATCGGCATCGGCGACGCATTGATACAAAACGTGCTTCCGATTTGGTGATCGGCGACGGCTCATCCAAAGCCGTCGCGCCCGCAAAGGGTGCCGCATTATATTATATAAAGTGATGCGCCGGCATCATGGCGCCTGTTTACACTCTATTCACATTATTCATGGAAAAATAATGTGAATAGGGGGCGCGCCGGATGACTGGGTTTGAACACGCGCGCATCCGGGCGCAGTTTGAACATGAAATTATCCAATATCATGAAAACAAAAGGGCGTTTTTTCACACTCACACTTGCCGGCCTCTCATTTCTCGCATGCGGTCTTTTCGCATTTGAGGGCAAAATAACCATGCGCGCCATTGATTTGGCCGGCGACGCGGAGCCGCGCAATGTCACGCTCCACGCCAAGGGCGAGCTTTTGCGCCTTGAGCCGGCGGCGCAAAACCCGAAGGACAAGCGCGCGGTCACGATCATTGACCACAGCCAGCGCAAAAAGACCGTGCTCATGCCCGGCAGGAAGGCTTACACAATAAAATGGTTTCACGGCCAGGTTGCGGAGCAGATGGCGGTTGATTTCAGCCAGACACAGTTCAAGGCAGCGGGCGTAACGGAAGAAATCGCCGGAATTGACGCTGAAAAATACACGGGCACGGCGCAGGATGAAAAATACACGGAGCTTTGGGTGACAAAATCGCTGGGAAAATTCCTGCTCGATTATCCCGGCATGGGCGAGGTTGACGCCGTTGGCAGCAATATCGAACAGGCCGCGTGGTCGAAATTCGCCTACTCGCAGGATTTTTTTGTGCTTCGCGCGGTCGAATACGATCGGAAGGGAGGCGCGGAAAAATCCCGTTTTGAGGTGACTGAAATCACCCGGGCCAAACAACAGGATTCGCTTTTCAAAATCCCGGAGGGTTATAAGGAAATCGACGCGCCCGAGGGGAGGAACAAACAACCCCGGTAATGCCGCGCGCGCCAAAAACACACAAGGCGAAAGGGCTGCCTCCGGCGCAACCGTCCCGCTTGCGCACGCCAATGTTGATACAATTATTATATCAACTCCGGTAATCCGCGTTTTCGCTCACGTATTCATGCGTAAGGTCGCCGCCCAGAACCGCGCAGTCGCCGTCGCCGCTCGCGAGGTCGATTTCGATTTCAACGCCGCGCTCGTGCGGCGGATAATGAACCGGCGGCGCAAACACGCCGTCCGCTGTCGGCGCGCTTGCGTAAAGCTCGGCCTCGCGCAAATGCGCCACAAGCGCGTTTTCCTTTTCCGGGTCGAGCCTGAACACGCCGTTCGCAAAGATCTCGACCCCGCCCATGCGCGCGCTCATGCGCGACACATCGAGTTCCGGCATGTGCGCGCCGACGTGTTTGCCGATTGCCTGCACAAGGCGCCCGACATTCGGATCGTTGCCCGCGACGGCGCATTTGAAAAGCGGCGCGTTGACAATCGCCTTTCCAAGCGCGCGCGCCGTGTCGCGATCGGGCGCGCCTTTCACCGCGACACGGATCACATGGCGCACGCCCTCGCCGTTGCGCACGACATCCTCCGCAAGGTCGCGGCACACTTGCGCGAGCGCCGTCTCGAACGCGGCATATTCGCTCGCGGCGCAGGGCACTTTTCCGGACGACACAAGCGCGACGGTGTCCGATGTGCTCGTGTCGCTGTCGATGCTGATGGTGTTGAAACTCAAATCGACGGCGCGCGCGAGCATGGCGCGCAGCGCGTCGCGCGGCACGGCCAGGTCGGTCAAAATATAAACGAGCATCGTGGCCATGTTCGGCTCGATCATGCCCGCGCCTTTTGCGATTCCGACGATGCTGCCCGCCCCGACGGAGGCGCGGCGGATTTTCGGATAAAGATCGGTCGTCACAATGCCCTCGGCGGCGGGCAATATCGAATCGCCCGAGAGGGCTGCGACCGCATCGGGCAGCGCGGCCATCATCGCATCGGCGGGAAGCGCCCAGCCGATGACGCCGGTCGAACTGGGTAGCACTTGCTCCGGCGAAATGCCGAGGAGCCGCGCGGTTTCGGCGCAAATGCGCTCCGCGGTTTCCACGCCGCCGGGCGCGCAGACGTTGGAGATTTTGTTGTTGATGATAATCGCGCCGAGCGCGGGTTCGGCGAGCCGTTTGCGTCCGATGATGACGGGCGCGCCGGGAAAGGCGTTGCGCGTAAACATCGCGGCAAAATCCGGCGTCGGCTTGTCGAGCGCGATAAGCGTGAGCGTCATGCGCGCGGGTTTCGGCGCCTCGACGGGGGTGAACTCAAAACGGACGGTGCCGGCGCGAAATCCGGCGGGCAGCGCGGCTTGCGAGGCGAGCCATGCGCGATGGGCGTCTTGGTTGGCAAAAATAAGATTGGTCGATGGCACGGCGAAGAAAACGCGAAGGGTGAGGCGGGAAGAGTGAAACGTCAAAAAAAGAAAGCGACCCCGGAGGATCGCTTCCCTTTTTATGAATCACTCGTCGTCCACCTTGATGTCCTTGTTGCGGTGGCGCGGGCTGCCGGCGCGGAGCCAGCCGTTGATGAAGCGGTCGATGTCACCGTCGAGCACGCCTTGCGTGTCGCTGGTTTCGACGCCGGTGCGCAAGTCCTTCACCATTTGGTAGGGTTGCAAAACGTAGCTGCGGATCTGGCTGCCCCAGCCGATTTCACCTTTCTCGCCGTAGAATCTTTCCATCTCGCTGCGCTGCTCGTCGAGCCGGCGCTCGTAGAGGCGCGCTTTCAGCACGCTCATCGCGCTGGCGCGGTTCTTGATTTGCGAGCGTTCGTTTTGGCAGACCACGACCATGCCCGTCGGGATGTGCGTGATGCGCACGGCGGAGTCGGTCGTGTTGACGCCCTGACCGCCCTTGCCGGAGGAGCGATAAACGTCCACGCGGATTTCGGTTTCGGGAATATCGATTTTGATGTCGTCGTCGATTTCGGCGACGACATCCACCGCGCAAAAGGAGGTGTGACGGCGCTTGTTTGAATCGAACGGGCTGATGCGCACGAGGCGGTGCACGCCGCGCTCGGCGTTCACGTAACCGTAGGCGTTTTCGCCCTTGATGAGGAGCGTGGCGCGGCTGATGCCGGCTTGGTCGCCGGGCTGCACGTCCTGCACCTCGACCTCGAAGCCGCGACGCTCGGCCCAGCGCGAATACATGCGGAAAAGCATGTCGGCCCAATCGTTCGACTCGGTGCCGCCCGCGCCGGCCTGGATGGAGAGGATGGCGTTGTTTTTGTCGAACTGGCCGGTGAGGTAGGAGGCGATTTCGAGCTTGTCGAGCTCCCCGACCATCGCGGCGGCGGTGGTTTCGAGCTCCTTTTCAAACTCGGCCTGCTCGGCTCCCTCGGAGGCTTCGGCGAGCTCGACCATCACGTCGAGATCGTCCGCCCTTTTCTTAAAGGCGACGACGGGCACGACCGCGCTCTTGAGCCGGTTGAGATTGGCGATGTGTTTTTGTGCGCGCTCGTTGTTGTCCCAAAAATCGGGCGCGCCCATTTGCGCTTCGAGCGCCTCTATTTCGCGGGTCTTTTGGTCGACGTCAAAGAAACCTCCATAAATGACCGGCTCGCTTTTTTATGTATTCGATGTGGGAAAATGTTTCTGGTGTGATCATGATGTTGTTTGTGAGCCGCACATGGCGGCACGCGGGCGCGCAAGGCGCAAGGGGAAATTTGACTCGGAAAAAATCTTCGCAAAAACGAAATGCGGGCTTGGCAACCGGTTCTCGCGCGCCGCAAAATGTGTGTTACTCGAAGGCAAAGCCGCTTTTCGCCCACGGCGAAAGACAGTCGTTTGAAATTACACGCAGCGACGTTTGTTTTGCCACTAGAGTCCTTACGCGGGACGCAGCGCGTGTCGCCCAACAGCAATTATCAAAAGAAAGGACATTGTATGACGCCGCCCAACATCACGACAAAAAGGCCCTCCGGCCGGGGCATTCAACCGCGCAAATATCGGGCTATTCAACGCCGGGACCTCGACTCCCTGCCGCAACTCAGCGGCCTCTCGACGGAGGAGCTTCTCGGCATGAAGGCCGTCGCCGCGGTGCTTCCGTTTCGTGTCAACGAATACGTGATCGAGGAACTCATCGATTGGGACGCGATTCCGCAGGACCCGATGTTCCAGCTCAGTTTTCCACAGCCCGACATGCTCGCGACCGACGACCTCGCCGCCATGCGCCAGCTCATCGCCGATGACGCGCCCGCCGCGGAACAATCCGCGCTCGCGCACGCCATCCAGCTCAAGATGAACCCCCACCCCGCCGGCCAGATGGAGGTCAACGTGCCTCGCCTTGAGGACGGCACGCCGCTCCCCGGCATGCAGCACAAGTATCGCGAAACCGTGCTCTTTTTCCCGAGCCAGGGGCAGACCTGCCACACCTATTGCTCGTATTGTTTTCGCTGGGCGCAGTTCGTCGGAATGGACGACCTGAAATTCGCCAGCCGCGAAGCCGACAGCCTCCGCCGCTACGTCACGCAGCACTCCGAGGTAAACAGCATCCTTTTCACCGGCGGCGATCCAATGGTGATGAACGCCTCGCTGCTCTCGCGCTATATCGAACCGCTTCTCGAGCTCGACCATGTGTTGAGCGTGCGCATCGGCACCAAGTCGCTCGCATGGTGGCCGTATCGCTTCGTGACCGACAACGACGCGGACGACGTGCTGAAGCTTTTCGAGCGCGTCGTAAAAAGCGGGCGCCACCTCGCGCTCATGGCGCACTTCTCGCACCCGCGCGAACTCGAAACACGCGTCGTGCAAACCGCCATCCGCCGCATTCGCGACACCGGCGCGATCATCCGCTGCCAGGCTCCGCTCGTGCGCAACATCAACGACGATCCACTGGTTTGGACGAATCTCTGGAAACGCCAAATCGTGCTCGGCATGGTGCCGTATTACATGTTTGTCGAGCGCGACACCGGCCCGAAAAACTACTTCGAGGTGCCGCTCGCCCGCGCGTATGAAATTTTCAACAAGGCCTATCGCCGCATGTCCGGTCTTGGCCGCACCGTGCGCGGTCCGTCAATGTCCGCGCTTCCCGGCAAGGTGCTCATCGACGGCATCGCCGAGGTTCGCGGCGAAAAGGTTTTTGTGCTGAAATTCATCCAGGGCCGCGAACCCTCGTGGGCCGGTCGCGTCTTCTTCGCGCAGTTCGATGAAAAGGCCACCTGGCTCGACCACCTCAAGCCGGCGTTCGGCGAAAAGGAGTTTTTCTTCGAGCCCGCGATGCGCGACATCAAAACGCACCACCGCGCGCCCGCATGGGGCGACCGCTCAAAGTTCGTGAAACGCCTTTCCGAATTCGGCCACGTCGAGTGGATGTGATTTGGAGACGCGCGGGGCGTTGCGCGGCAACGCTCCCGCGGGCGGCAACGGAACTTTACCGCGGATAGCTGCCAAGCCATTTAACCATCGTGCAATACTGGCGCATCTCGGCGATGGCTTCGCGCATCTCGGGGTCGTCAATATGGCCGCCCGTGTCGATGTAGAAATAATAATCCCATGCCTTGCGGCGGCTCGGACGCGATTCGATTTTTGAAAGGTTGATTCCGCGCTTCGACAGGGGCTCGACCATTTTCAAGAGCGTCCCCGAGTGCAGGGCGGCGTTTTCGTCGAGCAAAACCAGCAGGCTTGTCATGTCGCGACCTCCGCCAACCGCGCCCGACGGCTCGCGGCCGATCACGAAGAAGCGCGTCATGTTGTTCGCCTTGTCCTCAATGTTGCGCGCCAGGATCGGAACGCCATAGCGCACGGACGCGAGCTCGTTGGCGACGGCCGCCGCGCCGGGTTGCTCGGACGCGATTTGAACAGCGCGCGCGGTGCTCGACGCATCGCACAACTCGACATTCGGCAGGTGGCGTTGCAACCAGAGCCGGCATTGCGCAAGCGCCTGGTCTTTTGAGTAAACTTTTTTGATTTGGTCGAGCGGCTCGTTCGTGATCAGGCAGTAGGAAATTTCCATGTAGAGCTGCGCGACGATTTTCAGCTCCGAGGAGACAAATTGGTCGATCGCGTCGCGCACGGAACCGTCGGTTGAGTTTTCAATCGGGATGATGCCGTAATCGACCTCCTTTTTTTCCACCGCAGTGAAAATGTCCGCAAACGAAGTCATGGCGTGGTAATCCACGCTCGATCCGAATTTCCTGATGGCGGCCTGGTGGCTGTTTGTCGATTCGGGGCCGAGGTAGGCGATTTGCAGCGGCTTTTCGAGCGCGATGGCCGCCGACATAATTTCGCAGTAGATGGCCTTCAGCGCGTCGTTTTTGATCGGACCCTTGCTGAGCGATGTGACTTTGCGCAGCACTTCCGCCTCGCGCTCGGCCACGTAGATTTTGCCGCCGACGCTGCGCTTGGCCTTGCCGATTTCGGAGGCCAGGGCGAGGCGTTGGTTGATCAACTCAACAAGCTGGCGGTCGATGACGTCGATTTTTTCGCGAAACGGGGTGAGGTCCATGGATGCGGGTTGTTGCGGAAAAACTATTCGGATTTTTCAGGCTCTTCGGAATCGGGATTATCCGGCTGATCGGTCGGATCGGGCAGGGGCGCGACTTCCTCGGCGGAAGCCGCCACCGCCGCGAACGGCGGGGTCGAGTGGTCCCCGACACTCACTTCCGCGAGATTCGGCGACTCGCCCTCGCCCTCTTCGAGCGGCAGGCCCATGTCGGCGTCGGAGGGCGGCGTGACTTTCGCCGAATTTTGCAGCCACGCGTCGATCTGGCGCGGCGAGAGCACGTCGGACGCAGGCAGCTCGACGAGCGACTTCACGCCGACGAATTCGAGAAACTTGTCCGTCGTGCCGTATTGCAACGGACGTCCGGGCAAATCAGCGCGACCCGTGATATAAACGAGTTCGCGCTCAATCAGCTTGTTCAGGCCGGCGTCGGCGGACACACCGCGAATGGATTCGATCTCACTGCGCGTCACGGGCTGGCGGTAGGCGACGATCGCGAGTGTTTCAAGGGCCGACTGGGAGAGCCTCACTGGCGGCGGTTCGTCGCGCATAATGCGAATCCAGCGCGCAAAGCGCGGATGTGTCATGAGCCGGTAGCCGGCGGGGCCCTCAACAAGAATATAAATGTCGTTTGCCTCCTGCAGCTCGACGGCGATGGCGTCCATCGCCTCTCGAATTTGCGCCGCGGTGATGAGCGAGGGCACGCCCTTGTAAAGCTCCTCGTCCGAGTCCTCGGGGAATTGCACAACAACCTCCGCGGCATCATCGGCGGGCGGTTGCGGTTCGCCGTCCTGCGGCTTCTCTTCGGTTGATGGTTCAGACCGCAGCTCGGCGGGTTTCAACGAAGGCGCCTCGGGATCGGGGTCCGGCTCCGGTTCACGCTCGACAGGCGTGTCGTCGGACGCATCGGCATTTTCCACAATATCATCGGCGGACGCATCCGTTGCGACGGCATCCGACGGCACGGTAAGCGGCGGAGCCTCCTCGTCATTTTCGACAGCGACGGGAGCTTGTTCGTGAAAACGCGCAAAAATGTCCTGCACGTCCTTGATGGAAAGTGCCTGGCTGGAGGAAAACAGGAGTGCGCGAAGCACCTTTTGCAGATTGAAAGCCATTGATAAAAATGAGCCAAAAATGAATGAGCCGCCCCGCCCCGAAGCAATAACGAAAAAACAGGCCGCCCGCCGCCGGCCTCGTTTCAAAACTAAATGAACTTCGGACTACGCTCGCGCGTCCGCAATTGCCTGCGCGAGATCAACGCGTTTTTCGTAAATCGCCTTGCCTATGATCACGCCGTCGAGGTTGGCGTGGCGCTTCGCGAGCGCGCCGAGCGCACCGACATCGCCTTGTTGCGACACGCCGCCGGAGGCGATCACGCCGCATTTCACGGTTTTCAACATCGCCTCCTGCGCGGCGAGATTCGGACCGGTCAGCATGCCGTCGGTGCCGATGTCCGTGTAGATGAGCGTGGACACGCCGAGCGCGTCCATGCGTTGCGCAAGCGCCAGCGCGCTCGTGCCGGTCGTGGAAACCCAGCCCTTGACCGCGACCATGCCGTCTTTCGCGTCGATGCCGACGGCGACTTTCGGGCCAAACGCGCCAACCAGCTCGCGCACAAACTCCTCGCTTTCCGCCGCGCGCGTGCCGACCACGACACGCGACACGCCGAGTGCCAGCGCGCGCTCCACCGCCTCGCGCGAGCGCATGCCGCCGCCCAGTTGCACCCTCATTCCCGCGGCGACGATTTCGCGCACCACGGCCAGGTTTTGCGACTCTCCGGAAAACGCGCCGTCGAGATCGACCACATGCACCCAGCCCGAACCGGCTGCCTTGAATTGCGCCGCGATCTCGGCGGGGTTCTCCGAGTAGATTGTTTGCTGGTCCGCGCGGCCCTGTGTGAGGCGCACGCAGCGCCCGCCCTTGATGTCGATGGCTGGATAAATTGTCATGGTCGAAAGCGCGTAAAACGCCCCCAAACCCTCCCTGTTGCAAAGATAAACTGCGGGGAAGGTCAAAAAAATGCGCTGTGCGCTCCAGACTCTTGCGAATACGCGCATTATGTTGCACTTCGCACTTCCCTTGGAGTCCGCTTTTCCTTAACTCTCCCAACATGCAAACAATCGGCGAACGACTTGAAGAGGCCCGCAAGCGCAAGGGCGTTTCCATCCGCGAAGCCGCGGAAGCCACGAAGATTCGCGGCGAGTATCTGCACAAATTTGAATCCAACCAATACGACATCCGCCTGCCGGAGATTTATGTGCGCGGATTTCTCCGTTCGTATGCCAATTTCCTGAAGCTGCCCGCCGATCAAATCATCGCCGATTACAACGCCCTGCACCACGGAGAGGCCAAGTCCAGCCGCTCGATGAGCCGGGAAGTTTACGGGCGCATGGACATCTCGACCAGCAAGGACAAGGAAACCAAGGACCCGCTCACCGGGGGAACCACCCCGCCCATGCCCGGCGTCTCCGGCGAACCCGCCGCGACCACGCGCAACCCCGCCACGTTTGTGCCGCCGCACTCGCCGGGCTCCTCGCTCGACAAAAAACTCCTTATCAAGCTCGGCGCGATCATTGGCGTGATCGCGGCCATAATCATCCTGATCGTTGTTCTTCTCAGCAACGGCGGCTCGTCGGCATCCGCGCCCAAGGAAACATGGGTGCAGGCGCAGGCGGGCGAGGCCACGATCACAATCACCGCGAAGGATCTCCCGGTTGAGGTGAAAGTCACCTCAAAGGACACCCAGCCGGACGGAAGCGCCATCACCTATTACCAGGGCACGATTCCCGTCGGAGAGGCGCGCGCCATTCCGCGCCGCACGGACATCATTATCGAGTGCGCGCATCCGGAAAACCTGCTTCTGACCGTTGGCAACTGGACAGGACAGCTCACCGACCCCGCAACAGGCCGGCTAATGACGCGCGGACAAATCAACAAACAATAGTCCGCCTCCACCCATTCCCGGAAAAGAATCCCCGTTAAAAAACGCACCGGTCAACCCGGTGCGTTTTTTGATGACAAGGCATGCCGCGGGCAACTGGGCATTATTAGTCATGACAAACACGTTCGCATATATTTCATTTGCGTGAGATTTAAAAAAATGACGCGGACACTTTCTTTTATTATTCCGTGTTACAACGAGCGCGCGACCATTCGCACGCTTGTCGACGCCGTGCTCAACTGCGGTGTGAACCCAATCGAAATCGTCGTTGTTGACGACGGCTCGACCGACGGCACCCGCGACGTGCTCGAAAGCGAAATTGCCCCGCTCGTTTCCAAGATTGTTTACCATGAGAAAAACCAGGGCAAAGGCGCCGCGCTGCGCACGGGCTTTCAACACGCCACAGGCGATTACGTGATCGTGCAGGACGCCGATCTTGAATACGACCCGCGCGAGCTTCCGCTCCTCATGCAGCCGCTCATCGACGGCAAGGCTGACGTTGTTTTCGGCTCGCGCTTCATGGGCGGCGCGCCCCACCGCGTGCTTTATTACTGGCACAGCCTCGGCAACAAGTTTCTCACGACGCTCTCAAACATGTTCACCAACCTCAACCTCACGGACATGGAATGCTGCTACAAAATGTTCCGCCGCGAGGTTATTCAGGAAATCGCGCTCAAGGAAAACCGTTTCGGCTTCGAGCCCGAAGTCACCGCCAAGATCGCGCGCCGCCAGTTGCGCATTTACGAGGTCGGCGTCTCGTATTCGGGCCGCACTTACGCGGAGGGAAAAAAGATCGGCTGGCGCGACGGATTTCGCGCCATCTACGCCATCTTGAAATACAACATCTGGCACCGTCGCGGCTAAGCGGCGTATCCAGTTTCTAGATACAAGCTCCGCCGTTTGATCATAGCATGAGGGTGAGGATGTCGCGCTTGTCGTCCTTGAAGCCGGCCTTCAAGTAAATCCCCATGGCTCTCTTGTTGTGATGATTCACCTCGAGCCGGACGGCAACCGCGCCCTCCCGACGCGCCCAGTCGCCCACCATGTCCAGCGTTTGCGGAGCCAAACCCCTGCCGCGCGCGGCGGGCGCCAGGTAAAGCTCGTCGAGAAGCGCCACGCGCCCGCCAAATTCAAGGCTGTGCCAGAACACAACCACCGCATAACCGCCGGGCGCGCTCCCGGGCGCGGATGTGTTTTTCAGCAAAAACACACGTCCAAGCTGCGGCTCGCGCAACAACGCGCGCAACGCCGTCCGCACCGGCCCGGGGCGAAACTCGATTTGATCCTCCTTGTAAAACTCCCCTATCATCGCAAACAACGCGCCTTCGTCGGCGGAGCCGGCCCCGGTCCATTTCCAGTCAATCGTATTCATTTTAAAACAATTCCTCCTGCCGCATGGCGTCGCGTTTTTCGGGATTCGCCGTGCTTGTTTGCAGAAGCCACGGCACCGTCATGTTGGAAAACTCCGGCCGCCGTCCGAGCGAAACCAGCAACAACGCCGCCGCGAGCGCGTCGTAGAGCGCGGCATGGTAGCGCCGCCGTCCCTCGGGACAATGCTCCGCCGCCATCAGGTCGAGCTCCGCCTGCAAGCCAAACGCCGCCACGAGTGTTTCCAACCGGCAGGATTTGAGCTGCGGGAAAACCTCCGCATACAAACGCCCCGTGTCAATCCACGGCCCCCACTCGGCGGTTGCATGCGAGCCGCCGCGCGCAAAATCGGGCGACTGCCGCGAATAGGGCCACGCGGATTTGATGAGCGAGTTTTCCGCGTGCGCAAAATGCGCCCCGAGCGGCCCCGTCTCGCGCAATCCCGCAAAATAGGCGAACTCCCCGTCCGTCGCAAACGACTCGGAATGCGCGACCAATCCCGCCGTGAGGCCGTGGATCGCCGCGTCCTCATTGCGCACGCGACCGGTCGCCCGGCAAAACCGCGTGCGCGTTCTTTCAACACGACCACCCCGCAGGGTAACCACGCCGTATTCAAGAATTCCGGACGCAATACTCCCCTCGAAATCAATGAAGTGAATGGGAATCTCGGTCCAACGCATGGTGATCACAGACAAAAATGAAAATCCCGGGATAATTCAACAACAGCAATCGAAGCCGCAAATGCGCGCCTTGCTTTTAAAATCATTCATTTGCTTGACCCTTCCCGTCCGTGCGCGAGACGCTTTGCGTTTTTCCTAAAACATCATGCTCAAAGCAGGCATCGTCGGCCTTCCCAACGTAGGCAAATCCACACTCTTCAACGCCCTCACACGCTCCCGCAAGGCGGAGGCCGCGAACTACCCGTTTTGCACCATCGACCCGAATGTCGGCGTCGTCACCGTGCCCGACGAGCGCGCCTACGTGCTGCAAAGAATCGCCAAGACGCAGGTCGTGATTCCCGCGGCGGTTGAGTTTGTCGACATCGCCGGACTCGTTGCGGGCGCAAGCAAGGGCGAGGGCCTCGGCAACCAGTTTCTCGCCAACATCCGCGAGGTGGACGCCATCGTGGAAGTCGTGCGTTGCTTCGAGGATTCCGACGTCGTGCACACAATGGGCGCGGTCGACCCCGTGCGCGACATCGAGGTGATCAACACCGAGCTTGTGCTCGCCGATCTTGAATCCGTGACGAAGCGCATCGAGAAAACGCAGAAAAAAGCGAAGTCCGGCGACAAGGAGGCCATCGCGGAAATGGCGCTTCTCGAAAGACTCGTGCCGCATCTCAACGAGGGCAAAACCGCCAACGTGCTTCCCGGCGCAACCGAGGACGACCGGGCGATGATGAAACTCTTCCAGCTGCTCACCGCCAAGCCCGTGCTCTTCGCATGCAACGTCGCCGAGGGCGATCTTGCCACGGCAAATGAAAACCCGTTCGTGCAAAAAGTCGCCGAGTATGTGCGCACGCACCACGACGCGGCCTATGTGCCGATCTCCGCGAAGATTGAAGCCGAGCTCATTGAGTTGCCGCCCGAGGAGGCGAAGGCGTTTTTGAAGGATCTCGGCGTGGACGACTCCGGTGTCTCAATGCTGATTCGCGAGTCCTATTCGCTTCTCGGCCTGCAAACCTACTTCACCGCCGGTGAAAAGGAAGTGCGCGCGTGGACGATCAAAAAAGGCTGGAAGGCGCCGCAAGCCGCCGGCGTCATTCACACCGATTTCGAAAAAGGTTTCATCAAGGCCGAGGTTGTCAGCTTCGAGGATCTCTCGCGACTGGGCAGCGTGCTCGCCGCGCGCGAGGCCGGCAAATACCGCCTCGAAGGCAAGGATTACGTCTTTCAGGACGGCGATGTCGCGCTGTTCCGGTTTAATAATTGAGCGGCGCGCTTTTTCGAGAAAAGCAGAAATCCCCGCGCATTGCCAACGGCCATGACCGCGCCGCGATCATTTGCGGCGGCGGGGTTTTGTTTGCATGAAACCCTTGCGATGAGGCCGCCGGTCATGGCATGGTCGGGCTTCTTACCATGCCGCAAAACTCTCCTCGCATTGCCGTGATCGCCTGCTCCGTCCTTGAGGACGAAGTGGGTCATTTTGCGCGAGGGCTGCCGCATGTGAAGGTGATCGAGTATTTGCCGCAGTTGTTGCACAACGAGCCGGTGCGTTTGCGCGCTGAATTGCAAGCCGCGGTGGCGCGTTGCGAGGCGAACCCGGCGGTGGACGCAATCGTGCTGGCCTACGGTTTGTGCAGTCGCGGCGTGGAAGGGTTGCGGCATGCGCGGTGTCCGCTCGTGATCGCGCGCGCACACGATTGCGTAACGCTTTATCTGGGCTCGAAGGAGCGCTACTCGGAATATCTTAAAAAACACCCGGGCACCTATTGGTATAGCCCCGGCTGGATCAAGGCGCACGCTCCGCCCGGCCCGGATCGCGACGCGTATTTGCGGGAGGAATACGCGAAACAGTTCGAGCCGGAGGACGTGGAATATTTGGTCGAGCAGGAACGGCTCTGGACCGCGCATTATGATCGCGCCGCCTACATCGGGCTCGGCGCGGGCGAAAAACCGGAGCAGGTGGAATACACGAAGCAATGCGCCGCGTGCCTTGGCTGGGTGTTCGACCATGTGCGGGGCGACGAGTCGTTGATGCGCGATTTGTTTGCCGGGCCGGACAAGTGGGACGCGAAGCGTTTTCTGATCGTGCCGCCGAATCACGGCATTCAATTGACCGCCGATGACTCCGTGATCAAAGCCGTGCCGCTGGAGGAGTCGAAATGAGCGCGGCCGATTCATTGCGTGTGCGCGCGGTCGATGAGACGCGCGAACTGCCGCTTGCTCCGGCTGATCTTGCCGCCGCGAACACAAGCATGTTGACGGATTTTCTGGCAAAACGCGGACTGGCGTTGAACACGCGTTGCGGCGGGCGCGGATTGTGCAGCGGATGCCTGGTTGAAATCGAGCGCGCCGGAGGGAAACACGAACAGGCGCGCGCGTGCCGGATGCCGCTTGCGGAAGCGGTGGGCGCGGCGGCGAAAAACGCCGTCATCTCGATTCCGTCGAGATCGTTGTTAAAACAGCAGCCGTCGGTCGTGGATGATTTTCGCGTCAACATTCCGATGGCGCGAGATCCGCTGGTCGCGGGTGCGCGTTACGGCGCGGCGGTGGATGTGGGAACGACGACGGTGGCGGTGATCGTGTGCGATTTTGAAAACGGAAAAGTGCTTACGCGCGCATCGGCATTTAATGCGCAAATCAGGTTCGGCGAGGACGTGCTCACGCGGATTCAATATTGCTGCACGAACGGCGCGCCGGCGGTGCGCGAACTGCAGCATGCGTTGATGACGGAAACCATTCAGCCGTTGATCGAAAAAGCCTGCGCCAGGGCGGGCATCGCAAAAGGGGATGTGGGCGCGATCGCGATCGCGGGCAACACGACGATGCAACATCTCGCGGCGGGCGTCGATCCGGCGCCGTTAGGCGCGCATCCGTTCACACCGGCGTTTCTGGAGCATCGCGTGTATTCGGCGGAGGCGCTGGGTTTGGCGTGGCGCGGGCTGCCCGTGCATTTATTGCCCGGTCTTTCCTCCTACGTTGGCGCGGATTTGACGGCGGGGCTAATCGCGACGGGATTGGTTTACGAGGACGGTCCGTCGCTGCTCGTCGACGTGGGGACGAATGGTGAAATCATCGCAAAAACGGGTAACCGCATCGTGGGCTGCGCGACGGCGGCGGGGCCGGCGTTCGAGGGTGCGGGATTGTCGTGCGGCATGCGCGCGGCGCGCGGCGCGATCGAACGCGTGCGCATGAACGTGAATGCCGGTGGCGCTTTTGAGATGCGACTCGACGTGATTGGCTCTGGTGAAAACGGCGCGCCACTGAAGCCAATCGGCATGTGCGGCTCGGCTTACATCGATTTTTTATGGGAAGCGCGACGCGCGGGATTGCTCATGCCAAACGGACGTTTTGCGCCACGGGAAAAGCTGCCCGAGGGCGTGTGCGTGGAGGTCGATGAACACGGGAAAAAGTTCCGCATCCACGAACACGGCGCGTCGGAACCGCTGTGGATTTCCGAAATGGATGTCGTGAAATTGCTGCAGGCGAAAGCGGCAATTGGCGCGGGCATTTGCACGTTGCTTGACGTGCTCGGCATCAAGGCGCGCGACATAAAACGGCTTTATCTTGCGGGCGGTTTCGGCATGCACCTGTCACTCGAGCACGCGATCGGCTGCGGCTTGCTGCCCGGCTTCGCGCCGGAGCAGATCGAGGTGGTCGGCAACACATCACTCGGCGGCGCGTATCTGGCGATGAACGACAGCTCGCTGCTTGATGAAATGGAAACCGCGCGAAAACGCTTCGAGGCCGTCGAGCTAAACCTGCACCCGAATTTCGAGGATGCGTATATTGACAACCTGATGCTGGAGTAACCTTGCTCCCGCAAAAAGCCCGTTCAGTCCTCGTCGTCCGCGCCGCCGCGGGTGGCGCTGGGGCCGGTGTATTCCTTGCCGGTGAGGCGGGCAAACTTCTCCTCGAAATCAACCCGCTGGAGCGCGGTAATGATTTCGTCGATGTCTCCTTCCATGACTTGCGGGAGGCTGTAAAGCGTGAGGCCGATGCGGTGGTCGGTGAGGCGGTTTTGCGGAAAATTGTAGGTGCGGATGCGTTCGCTGCGCCCGCCGGTGCCGATCTGGCTGCGGCGGTGCTCGGCATATTTTTCACGCTCCTCGTCCTCCTTGAGCTTGAGGAGGCGCGAACGGAGGACGGTCATGGCGCGCGCCTTGTTTTTGAGCTGCGAGCGTTCGTCGGCGCATTGCACAATGAGTCCGGTGGGCTTGTGCAGGATTTGCACGGCGGAGTCGGTCGTGTTGACGCCCTGCCCGCCGGGACCGCTGGCGCGGCTGACGGTGATTTCGAGCTCCTGCGGGTCGATGTGGATGTCAACTTCCTCGGCCTCGGGGAGGACTGCGACGGTGACGGTGGAGGTGTGGATGCGGCCGTTGGCCTCGGTGACGGGGATGCGTTGCACGCGATGCACACCGCTTTCAAACTTGAGCTGCCGGTAAACATCCTGGCCGGTGATGAGGAAGATGACTTCCTTGTAGCCGCCGCGCTCGGTGCCGCTGCTGCTCATGGGCTGGACTTTCCAGCCGCGGTTTTCGGCGTAGCGGGAATACATGCGAAAGAGGTCGCCGGCGAAGAGGCTGGCTTCGTCGCCGCCGGTGCCGGCGCGGATTTCCATGACGGTGTTGCGCGAGTCGCTTGGGTCGGGCGGGATCATGGACTCAAGGACGGTTTCGCGAAGCTGTGTGCGTTTGCGCTCAAGCTCGGGGAGTTCGGCGGCGGCGAGCTCCTTGAGGTCGGGATCGGCGGCGGGGTCCTTGACGAGGGTTTGGGCCTCGGTGATTTCAAGCCCTGTTTTTTCGAAGGCGATGTGGTCGTCGATGAGGGCCTTCAGCTTTTGCTGTTCGCGGGAAACATCGGCGGCCTTGCGCGGGTTTTGATAAAAATCGGGCGCGGACATCTGCGCATCGAGTTCATCGAGGCGGAGTTTGAAGGGAGCGATGTCGGGAAGCTGTTCCATGCCGAAAATACCGCACGAAACAGAAACTCCCGCGCAGTGCCAAGTCTGCAATGATCGCGGCCGGCGGGATTTGGCCGGCATCAGTTGTCGCGTCTTAATTTCGCGATTAGTTCTTCACTCCATCTCAATTTGCAGGCACGTTTTTGGCTCGTCACCATAATTGCAAAACAGCCCGGCGTCTCACACAACCCGCTTGCCGATGTCCGCACCGCTCACAAATCCTCTCAAGTCCGCGCGTTTCCCGTTTCACCTCATGACCAAGCCCGTCGGCTCGGTCTGCAATCTCGATTGCACGTATTGTTTCTATCTCGAAAAGGCGCGCCTCTACGAAGGCCAGGGCGGGCATCGCATGAAACGCGAGGTTCTCGCCACCTACATCCGCAGCTACATCGCCGCGCAACCGGGTCGCGAGGTTAGCTTCGCCTGGCAGGGCGGCGAGCCCACGCTTTGCGGTGTCGATTTTTTTCGCGAGGCAATGGAGCTGCAGCAACGCTACGGCGCCGGCCGCAACATCACCAACGCCTTCCAGACCAACGGCACGCTGCTCGACGACGAATGGGGCGAGTTCCTCGCCAAGCACAATTTCCTCGTCGGCATCAGCATCGACGGTCCGCGTCGCGTGCACGACGGCTACCGCGTGGACAAGGGCCAGAATCCCACGTTCGACCGCGTGATGAACGGCATCGACGTCCTCAAGCGTCACAAGGTCGAGTTTAACACCCTCACCACCGTCCATCGCAAAAACTCGCATCTTCCTCTCGATGTTTACCGTTTCCTGCGCGAAATCGGCTCCGGCTACATCCAGTTCATCCCCATCGTTGAGCGCGCCGCCGAGGCCACCGCCGCCGCCGCGTCCGGTCTTTGGCTCGCCCCGCCGCCCAACCACCCCGACGCCGACGAGCTCGACTCGGTCGTCACCCAATGGAGCGTGCGCCCCTCCGATTACGGCAATTTCCTCTGCGCTGTTTTTGATGAATGGATCAAAACCGATGTCGGCCGCATCTTCGTGCAACAATTCGACTGCGCCCTTGCCAACTGGGCCGGCGAACCCGCCGGCGTCTGCGTGTTTTCGGAAAAATGCGGACGCGCCCTCGCCATCGAGCACAACGGCGACGTTTACACCTGCGACCATTACGTTTATCCGCACTACAAGCTCGGCAATGTGATGACCGACGCGCTCGCCGACATGGTCGACTCGCCCATGCAAACCGCCTTCGGAGATTCAAAGGCCGACTCGCTCCCGCGCTACTGCCGGAAGTGCCCCGTGCATTTCGCCTGCCACGGTGAATGCCCCAAGCACCGCTTTCTCACCACGCCCGACGGCGAGGACGGCCTCGCGTATTTGTGCGGTGGATACAAAAAATTCTACGCGCATATCGACTCGCCCATGCGAACCATGACCGCGCTTTTGCGACAAGGGCGCGCGCCCGCCGAAATCATGCAAATCCCCCGCGCCCAATGGATGCGCGGGCCAAAACTGCGGTAAAAGTCCCTGCGGGCGAAAATTCAGAATTCGACATAAATCACTACGTCAGACTGAGTTAATTTACACAGCATCAGTGTGAATCGAATTAAGCTGAAGTGTGCTGATGCAATAAAATCAACATATTTTGATTCAATGATATGTTCATTGCAATTATCCCAACTTTGTCTTTTTGTAAGAGATTTCACATTCCTCGCAACAGACAACATTCTCATGCCAGCCACCGTAGCCAATCCCATCAAAGAATCGCGCTCGTTCGCCGGGCTGCGCGAGCTGTTTGCCGCGCGCATCGCAGTGCTCGACGGCGCGATGGGCTCGATGCTGCAAACACACTCACTCACCGAGACTGATTTCCGCGGCGGCGAGGGAGGCCGGCTCGCAAACCATCCGCACGACTTGCGCGGAAACAACGACCTGCTCAGCCTCACGCGCCCCGACCTCATCGAAAAAATCCACGCCGACTACTTCGCGGCGGGCGCGGATTTGGTCGAGACAAACACCTTTAACGCCACCTCGATCTCGCAGGCCGACTACCACACCGAAAGCCTCGTCGCCGAAATCAACACCGCCGCCGCCGCAATCGCCCGACGCGCCGCGCGCGCCGCCGAGGCCGGGTCGCGCGAAAAAGGCGGGCCGCGCCGCCGCTTCGTCGTCGGCGCCATCGGCCCGCTTAACCGCACGCTCTCGATGTCGCCCGACGTGAACCGCCCCGAATACCGCGCCGTCACCTGGGCGCAAGTCGTCGCCGCCTACGCCGAACAAATCCGCGCGCTCACCGCCCCCGCGCCCGACACCGACGGCGAGCCCGGCGTGGACGCGCTTCTCATCGAAACCATCTTCGACACGCTCAACGCCAAGGCCGCGCTCTTCGCCGCCGAAAACGTTTTCGCGGAAACCGGCGTGCGCGTGCCCGTCATGGTCAGCGTCACGATCACCGACGCCTCCGGCCGCACGCTTTCCGGCCAGACGGTCGAAGCCTTTTACAACAGCATCCGCCACGCGCGTCCCTTCAGCGTCGGCATCAACTGCGCGCTCGGCGGCGCCGCGATGCGCCCCCATGTCGAGGAACTCGCGCGGATCGCCGAGTGCCCCGTGACGTGCCACCCAAACGCCGGCCTGCCAAACGCCTTCGGCGGCTACGACGAAACCCCCGCCGACATGGCGCGCATACTCGGCGGGTTCGCCCGCGCCGGACTCGTCAACATGGTGGGCGGCTGCTGCGGCTCCACGCCCGCGCACATCCGCGCCATCGCCGGCGCCGTGAGCGAACTCAAGCCGCGCGCCACCCCAACCCGCCACCACGACCTTCGCCTCAGCGGACTGGAGCCGCTCAACATACAATGACAAATGCCGCATCCACCCTCCTCGTCGTCGGCGAACGCACCAACATCACCGGCTCGCCGAAATTCGCCAAGGCGATCCGCAACGCCGACTGGCGCGCCGCTATCGAAATCGCCCGCCAGCAAGTCGAGAACGGCGCCAACATCATCGACATCAACGTGGACGAAGCCCTCATCGACGGCGAGGCCACCATGGTGCATTTCCTCAACCTCATCGCCGCCGAACCCGACATCGCGCGCGTGCCCGTCATGCTCGACTCCTCCAAATGGAGCGTGCTCGAAGCCGGCCTCCAATGCCTCCAAGGCAAAGGCATCGTCAACTCCATCTCGCTCAAGGACGGCGAGGCCGAGTTCCTGCGCCGCGCCGCGCTCCTGCGCCGCTACGGAGCCGCCGCCGTCGTCATGGCCTTCGACGAACAAGGCCAGGCCGCCTCGCGCGACGACAAAGTGCGCATCTGCACCCGCGCCTACCGCCTCCTCACCGAGCGCGCCGCGTTTCCGCCGGAGGACATTATCTTCGACCCCAACGTCCTCACCGTCGCCACCGGCATCGACGAGCACAACAACTACGCCGTCGATTTCTTCGAGGCCGCTCGCATCATCAAGCAAACGCTCCCCGGCGCGAAAGTCTCCGGCGGCATCTCGAACGTCTCCTTCGCCTTCCGCGGCAACAACCCCGTGCGCGAGGCGATCCACACCGTCTTCCTCTACCACGCCATCCGCGCCGGCCTCGACATGGCAATCGTCAACGCCGGCATGCTCGGCAACTACGACGAAATCGACCCCGCTCTCCGCGCCCGCGTCGAGGACGTGATCCTAAACCGCCACTCCGAAGCGACGGACAACCTCATCGCCCTCGCCGAAAAAATCAAAAGCCAAAACACCGCCGTAGGGGCGTCGCTTGCGGCGCCCGTTCCCGTCCCCGAGTCCAACCTGACCGTCGAGGAGCGACTCTCCCGCGCCATCGTCGCCGGACTCGACGCCAACATCGAAACCGACACCGAACTCGCGCGCCAAAAATTCGCGCGCCCGCTCGACATCATCGAAGGTCCGCTCATGGACGGCATGCGCATCGTCGGCGAACGCTTCGGCGCCGGAAAAATGTTTCTCCCCCAAGTCGTGAAAAGCGCGCGCGTCATGAAACGCGCCGTCGCCCACCTCACCCCCTTCATGGAAGAGGAGAAGCGGCGCCTTGCGGCGCAGGAGTCAGGAGTCAGGAGTCAGGAGTCAGGAGAAAAACAAGCGGGCCACGCACCCCGCGTCGTCCTTGCCACCGTCAAAGGCGACGTCCACGACATTGGCAAAAACATCGTCGGCGTCGTCCTCGCGTGCAACAACTACGAAGTCCACGACCTCGGCGTGATGGTGCCATGCGAAAAAATCATCGCCGAAGCCAAACGCCTCAACGCCGACCTCGTCGGCCTCTCCGGACTCATCACACCCTCGCTCGACGAAATGACCCACGTCGCCGCCGAAATGTCCCGCGCCGGCCTCGACATCCCGTTGCTCATCGGCGGCGCGACCACCAGCGCCGCGCACACCGCCGTCAAAATCGCCCCCGCCTACCCGCCCGGCGTCGTGCACGTCCTCGACGCCTCGCGTGTCGTCAACGTCGCCAGCGCCCTGCTCTCCCCTACGCAAAAACCCGCCTTCCTCGCCGACATCTTTTCGCGCCAGCAAAAACTCCGCGACGACTTCGCCGCCCGCCGCACGCAAAAACAACTCCTTCCCATCGCCACCGCCCGCGCCAACCGCCAGCCCGTCGACTGGAGCGCCACCGACATTCCCTGCCCCGAATTCCTCGGCACGCGCACCCACGCCGACATCCCCGTCGAGGACATTATCCCCTACATCGACTGGTCGCCCTTTTTCAGCGCGTGGGAGCTCACCGGACGCTATCCGCAAATTTTCGACGACCCGAAAATCGGCGACGAAGCCAAAAAACTCCACACCGACGCGCAACAACTCCTCGCCAAAATCGCGCGTGAAAAACTTTTCACCCCCCGCGCCGTCGTCGGTTTCTGGCCATGCAATTCCACCGGCGACGACATCGAGGTTTATGATCATGAAGGTAGTGCGAACCCTCCGGGTGAGCCGAACACACTTTCGAGCAACACAACGGGCACGGCTCAGCCGGAGGCTTCGCCCCACCCCGGCAAAACGCCCCGCGCCCGCCTGCACCATCTGCGCCAGCAAATGGAAAAACCCGCCGGCCAGCACAACCACTGCCTTGCCGACTACATCGCGCCGCGCGAAAGCGACCGCACCGACTACATCGGCGGCTTCGTCGTGACGGCCGGTGACGGCGTCGAAAAACTCGCCGCCGAATACAAGCGCGCCGGCGACGATTACCGCGCCATCATGACGCAGGCGCTCGGCGACCGCATCGCCGAGGCGCTCGCGGAAAAAATGCACAAGCACGCCCGCGACCTCTGCGGTTTCGGCAAAACCGAAAACCTCACACCCGAGGATTTGATTCGCGAAAAATACCGCGGCATCCGTCCCGCACCCGGTTATCCCGCGTGCCCCGACCACACCGAAAAACAAACCCTCTTCCGCCTCCTCAACGCAACCGAGGCCACCGGTGTTTCCCTCACGGAATCCTGCGCCATGGCACCCGGCTCGTCCGTCAGCGGTTGGTATTTCAACCATCCCGACTCAAAATATTTCGGCGTTGGAAAACTGGGCGGCGACCAAGTCGAGGACTACGCCCGCCGCAAAACCATGCCCCTGGCCGAAGCCGAAAAATGGCTCGGCCCCTGGCTGGATTACGAGGTGGGATGATTCCATTGGCACCCGGGCCGATTTACATCGATTTTAAACCGGCCTGCGCCGCCAAATTCAAAAACCTGGTTGCACACTTCACGTAATCGGGCGATAGTGCGGGCACTATGATCGACGTAATCAAACGCACCATGCTCGCCGGTGTCGGCGCAGCCGTCATCACCAAGGAAAAAGCCGAGGCCGCCTTCGCCGAGTGGGTAAAGAAAGGCAAGATCTCCGCCGACGAAGCCAAGGCCATGGCCTCCAAGCTCGCCGACGACGGCAAAGCCGAATACGAACGCAGCTCCGCCGAAGTCAAACAAACCGTGCGCGAACTGCTGGACAAGGCCGGTGTCGGCCAGAAGGACCGCATCGACGCACTCGAGAAGCGCCTTCTCGCGCTCGAGATCGAAGTCGCCAACCTCGCCACGCACAAGGACGCGCCGCCTCCACAAGACTAACTTGCCCAAACATCGCGAATCATCAGGCCGATCGGTCCGCTCCGGCTGATCAGTCTGATCTTTTCACCTCCATGAAACCCTTCGGCTGGCTTACCAACGCCGCTCGGATGCGCGAAATCATTGCCGTTCTCTGGCGCAATGGTTTCGACGGCTTTCTGCAAAAAATCCGGCCGCCTTCGGGGCTGCTCCGCCGCCTCACGCCGAAACCTCGCTCGCGTCACAGCCTTTGGGAGCGCATCCGCATCACGCTTGAGGAGCTCGGCCCGACTTTTGTTAAATTCGGCCAAATCCTCAGCATGCGACCCGATGCGTTTCCCGAGCCGCTGATTGTCGAGCTGCAAAAACTCCAGGCCAGCGTAACACCGCAGCCCTTTTCGGAAATGGAACCCGTGCTTCGCACCGGACTCAACGGCGAGGAGCTTGAGGCTGTTTTTTCCGACTTTGACCGCACTCCCGTCGCCGCGGCCTCCGTCGCGCAAGTTTACCACGCCACGCTCCGCCAAAACGGTCAGCGCGTCGCCGTCAAAATCCAGCGTCCCGGAGTTCAGAAAAAAATCGGCGCCGACTTTGAAATCCTGCGCTGGTTCGCGCACCAGGCGCACCAGCGCATTGAGGCGCTGCAAGCTTACAACCTGCCCGAGATTGTTGACGAACTGGGACGCGGCCTTGAGGAGGAGCTCGATTTCCGTGTCGAGGCGCACAACGTCTCCTATTTTCTAGAACGCAACAAAGACAGCGAGCACGTCACCGCTCCGCGCGCTTATATTGCGTATTCAAGCGCCACGGTTCTCGTCATGGATTTTGCCGAAGGCACCAAAATCCGCGACATCGAGCCCGGTTCGCCCCTCGCAAAGGCCGCCGCCAGCAACGGCGCGTCATCCCTTTTCCATCAAATTCTCGTCGACGGTTTTTTCCATGCCGACCCGCACGCGGGCAATGTTCTTGTGCAGCCGGGCGGTCGCATCTGTTTTCTCGACTGGGGGCTCGTCGGGCAGCTCACGCGCCAGATGCGCTACACGCTCGTCGATCTCTTCGAGGCGTTCCTGAGCGGCGACTCCGCGCAAGTCGTGCGCGTGGCGATGGATCTTGAGCGAAGCAGTTCCATTTATCCCAACACCCGCCGCATGGAGCGCGAAATCCTCTATGCCCTCCGCGAGACATTTGATCCCGCGACCGGCAAGGGCGAAATCGGACGCGCCATGCTGCGCCTCCTCCACATCTTTGGTGAAAACGGAATCGAGATCGCGCAGGATTACGCGCTCGTGGCGAAGGCCGTTTACACAATCGAGGAAACCGGCACGCGGCTCGACCCGGAGTTTTCGCTCAGCGCGAGCTTCATGCCCGCGGTGAAAAAACTCATCGCCCAGCGACGCAATCCCAAGGCATTGCTGCAAAACTTCCGGCGCACCTTTGCCAGCGGATTCAGCCGCATTCAGGAACTGCCCGCCGAAATGCACCGCGTGCTGCGCCTTCTCGAATCGGGTCGCACCACGATTAATTTTCAGCATCGCGGCCTCGAGGACATGGACGACGTGCTCAATTCCGCGAGCAACAAACTCACCATCGGCTTGATCATCGCCGCAATGATCATCGGCTCATCAATCATCATCGCGACAAAAATACCGCCGCTGGTCGGTGAAAACATGTCGTTGCTCGGCCTCGTCGGCTACCTGCTCTCAGCCATGCTCGGACTCTGGATCGTTTATAATATTTTGCGGCACGGGCCGCATAAATAGCGGGGTGATCGGCGTCGCGCGCGGATCAAACGCGCGCAACAAAACCGCGACGGTGTTGACATGCCGTTTTGCCGCGGAAAACTGCGCGAATCATGTCTTCCTCGATTGAATCCGTTCCGCTTCCCGAATCAATTCGCCTCATCAATCACGGCCCGACTGTGATGGTCACCGCCGCCCACGGCGGGCGCGGCAATGTGATGACCGCCGCATGGACGCTGCCGCTCGATTTTGACCCGCCGAAAGTCCTGGCGATCATCGGCGCGAACAGTTTCACGCGGGAATTGATTAACGCCTCGGGTGAGTTTGCGCTCAACGTCCCGCCGCAAGCGCTCGTGAAAGCGGCGCTTGGTGTCGGCTCCGAAAGTGGACGCGACGTGCCCGACAAATTTGCGCGCCACGGGCTCAAGACATTTGCCGCGCAAAAAATAGCCGCGCCGCTAGTCGAGGGCTGCGTGGCCTGGCTCGAATGCCGCGTGATCCGCGACGCAAACACCGCGCAAAACGAGAAAGACTACGATCTTCTCTTCGCGGAAGTGGTGGGCGCGCAAGCCGACACGCGTGTTTTCTCGCAAGGTCACTGGCACTTCGAAACCGCGCCCGACGAATTGCGCACGATTCACCATGCCGGCAGCAGCCAGTTCTACGCGATCGGCGAGGCAGTGAACGCGGAGTAGCCACCACGCCCTGTTAGAGGTTTTTTAGTTTCACTTTGATGCGCATTGGTAGGGCGAACCCTCCGGGTGAGCCGTTCTCAATCCCGGCTCACCCGGAGGGTTCGCCCTACCCCAAATGAGACAAAGCGAATCGGGAATTTGGCGCGAGCCTCGCTGTTATCAGATATCAAGCCAGGTGCCGAGACCGATGACGACTGTGGAAATAATCAGCGTCGCGATGCCGGCCGTGATCAAGCGGCGGGCCTTGGCGCTCACGCCGCTCCACTCCTTGAAATACACGCCCCAGAGCGTGCTGAAAATGATGATGCTCGCCATGTGGAGCGTCCAGCTCGCGAAACCATATTCGCCCATCTGCGACTCACCCATGTTGTAGAAGAAGAACTGGAAATACCAAGTGGCGCCGGCGAGGGCGGAGAAAAAGAAGTTGCTCGCGCGCGGGATGCGAAGCGCGTCAGCGGAGGGCGCGCGGGCGGCGGCGGGTTGCGCGAGGTTTTGAGGGGCGAGGTTGGCGTGCCCGCTGCGCAGGTGGCTGGCGAGGTATTGGTAACCGGTCTTGTTTTTGATGTTGAGATACACGCACCAGATAAAGTTGGTCGTGAACCCGCCGAGGAGAATAACGACGAGGCGCGGAATGCCGGCCCAGAGCTTGTCCGTCCCGCCGGCCTCGATTGCTTGCGCGATGGGATTTCCCGCCGTGATGGCAAAGGCCATGCCCGCGCTCATGACACCGGAGAAGGTCGCGACGAGAATGCCCTTCTTGAAATCAAATTCCGCGATCGCCTTTTTCTTTTCCGCCTCGGGCATCTCGCGCTCCTTGGTGAGCCCGGCTTTCGCCGCAATAAAAATGCCAAGCACGGTCACCGCGATTCCGACCATGGTGACGATGCCGCCTCGGGTCTGGACGATGTCAACAAGGCTCTTGGGAACCGCGGGGCCGAGATCGACAAAAATCTTGAGCAACGGCGGCAGCAGCGTGCCGAAAACCGTGCAATATCCAAGCGCCACACCCATGCCGAGCGACATACCCAGGTAACGCATCGTCAGCCCGAACGTGAGCCCGCCGCAGCCCCACATCATGCCAAAAACATATGGCCACACGAATGGCGCGATGCCCTCGTTTTGCCAGATCTCGCGGAGAATGCCGAAGGCGTTGTGATCCTTCGTGATCAGCCACGCAAAAAACGCGGGACAGACAATCCACGAGAAAACGCCGCCAACCAGCCAGTAAACCTCCCACGCCCACTTTTTAACCCCCTTGTAAGGGACATAAAAGCTGCCTGATGCCAGGCCGCCTAGCCAATGGAAAACAACGCCAAGAATAGGATTGGAGTGCATGGGTTTTTATGAGTTGAAAATGACCGGATGAAACACCCTGAACGCGACGATCCCCTGTGCCGCGCGGCAACCTTCGCAAGCCGGTGGGATTTGTCGGGATGGCATAAATGGGGAAATGAATGGTTAAAAAAGCGAAGCACACATTGCGAGTCTTCACGCCGTGTGCAGGCCGCATCTGAAGCAAAATAAACCCGCCTGTAAACAGCTTTGTGCGGCGATCGTTAATCTGGAAGTGCGCCGGGCCACAGTCCGGTGTTTTCGGTTTTTTTGAATAAAAATACGCCTTCGCTTGCCAGCGAGTGCCCGTGCTTTTTTAATGCGAGCATGCAGCTTCCCGCAGTATTGGCCTCGCTGGCTTCCAACGCCCCGGTCGTGGATTTTCCACGGTCGCTTTCCTCGTATGCGGATTCCGGCGCCGCGGAAAACATCGGGTTGATTGAGGCGCTCGCGTCACGAATACAGGCCGAGCCGTTCAACCTCGCGGCCACCATCATCTTTTTGCTCGCAATCATCCACACGTTCCTGACGCCGCGATTCCGCCACTGGGCGCACGAGGTCGAGGAGGCGCACCGCAAAAAACTCGAAGCATGCAAACAACGCCGGGAACACCCCGATACCTTCGACGGATCGCCCCACAAGGAAACCGATTGCGACCCCGACGAGGTCAGTTTCAAGGGGCAGGTGCTGCACTTCTTCGGCGAGGTCGAGGCCGTGTTCGGCATCTGGGCCGCCGTGCTCGTCGCCACGATGACCGTTTCGAAGGGATGGGGCACGGTGGTGCATTACCTCGGGCACCACGTCAATTTCACCGAGCCTGTTTTTGTCGTCGCAATCATGGCGCTGGCGGCCACCCGGCCAATCCTGCAACTCGCGGAGCGATTCCTGCGCATGATCGCCGCGCTCGGGAAAAACACCGTGGCGGCGTGGTGGATCACCATCCTCGTCATGGCGCCGTTGCTCGGGTCGCTCATCACGGAACCCGCCGCCATGACAATCGCCGCGCTTCTGCTCGCGCGGCAGTTCTACGCGTTAAAACCGCGGATCGTCTTTGCCTATGCGACGATTGGCCTGCTCTTCGTCAATGTCTCCGTCGGCGGCACGCTCACGAACTTTGCGGCGCCGCCGGTCCTCATGGTCGCCGGGCCGTGGGACTGGAGCATCGCGCACATGTTCACGAATTTTGGCTGGCGCGCGGTCATCGGCATCGTTGTCGCCACCGGCTTCTATTATATTGTCTTCCGAAAACAGTTCGCCGCGCTCCAGCGCGCGCGCGACAACACGAGCCGGGCCGCGTCCGCGCCCAGGGAGGAGCGCGTGCCACTCTGGATCACGCTCGTGCAAATCGGCTTCATGGCGTGGATGGTCGCCGTCTCGCATTATCCGCCGATGATTATTGGCGGCTTCCTGTTCTTCCTGGCATTCGCCCAAGCGACCGCGCATCACCAGGGAAAGTTCGACCTGAAATCGCCCATGCTCGTCGGCTTTTTTATCGCCGGCCTCGTTATTCACGGCGGCTTGCAAGGCTGGTGGATCGAACCGGTGCTCGCGCGCCTCGACGCCGTGCCGCTTTTCTTCAGTGCGATCACACTCGGCGCCTTCAACGACAACGCCGCCATCACCTACCTCGCCACGCTCGTGCCCGACCTTCAGGACAATTTAAAATACGCCATTGTCGCGGGCGCGGTGACGGGCGGCGGCCTCACCGTGATCGCCAACGCGCCCAATCCCGCGGGCCAGTCCATCCTCGCGCGCTTTTTCCCCGACGGCGTTTCGCCGCTCGGCCTGTGCCTCGGGGCGCTCATCCCCACGGCCGTGCTCTCGGCCGCGTTTTTGCTGCTGTGAGCCCGCGCCGCCGTTTGGCGCGCGGGAAAATCCGCCGGAAATTCCACCGCCCCCGCGGTTGACCGCGTTCCACGCGGCGGCATGCTGGCCGGCTTAAATAAATTCAAAAACTCCGCACCATGATTACAAAAAAACTCGCCATCGTTTTGCTCGCCATCCTCACACTGGGAACAGGCCACCTGTTCGCACAAAAGAAAAACGGCCCCGTCGTTGAAAAGATGACCAGCAGCAACGGCAATTTTATCCGCACCGCCAATTACACAAACAACGTGCTGAACGGCCCCTACTCGGAAGTTTTTGAAAAAGGCGGCAAAACCAAAAGCTCCGGCCAATACACACTCGGCAAAAAAACGGGCCGCTGGGATTACGGCAAAAGCGACGGCGCCAAAACGCTGACCGAGGTTTACAACGCAACCGGCGGCCTCACCCAAAAGATCACCTATTACAGCAACGGTAAACCGAACGCCGAAACCGAATACAAAAACGGCAAACTCCACGGCGTGACCAAAAAATACGACCAGGACGGCTCGTTAAAAAGCGAGACAACCTACGCCAACGGCAAGGAGCACGGAAAACAAACGCAACACATCACAAGCACCTCGGGAAACTACGTTTGTGTTTCCCACTACCAAAACGGCCAGAAGCACGGCGATTATTCGGAGCAATACCAAAAAACCGGCAACCTCAAGGCCAAGGGCCAATACAAGCAGGGCCAAAAGGACGGCGTCTGGGTTTACGGCGAAGCCGGCGGAAAAAAGACCCGGGAAGAAACCTACGCCGACGGCAAGCTGGCCGGCTCCAAAAAACTCTAGTCACTCGCGTGGCGCGCAAAGGCGGCGCCGACGGGTTCGCGTCGGGCCGCATTTGTGTGAATAAGTCTTTCCGCAAACAGCTTTACACAAAAACGCGGCGGGTGTTTCCTTCACATTCATTCATCGATTGTGAAGATTCCACGCATCAACGCCTTTTTTCTCGCGATCATAGCGACCGTAATGCTTGTCGCGGCGGGCTACTTTGGCTGGCGGTATGTCGAGCTGCGCCGCCAGAACGCGGAGCTCCAACGCAACAAGGACCGGCTTTCCACGCTCTTTGACGAGCAAAAAGAAAAGCTGCGCGAAAGCCAGCGCATCCTCGATCGCCTGAGCAAGGACCCCGAGTTCGTCGAGATGATCATCCGCCGCCGCCTCGGCTACGCCAAGCCCGGCGAGGTGATTTATAACTTCGAGGAACCCGCGCCCGGAGATCCCCTGCCCGCGCCCGCGCCGGTCGAAAACATTCCCGCCCCGCCGCCACCGCAACAGCAACCGCAGCGTTGAGGACTGGCGCGATTTTTAATGCGCGCGTGTTTGCCGGCTGATTTGCGCGCGTGAATTTTTGAGGGGAACCATTGGTGGCCGGTTCGGGCTTCGCGTGCGTCATATAAGCATTGCACCCGCGCATGTGTTTTTTTGAATACACCCTCACGCTAAACATCGGACAACAACGACCGCCAATGGCCACACCAGAAATCATCGAAGCCTTTCAACGCGCCGGGCAAGGACACGTCTTTGCCTTCTACAACGAACTCGCCCCCGCCGAACGCGAACGCCTCCTCGCTGACGCCGCCGAGATCGACCTCGCCGAAATCGCGCGCCTCCACAAGACGCTCGTCGCCGACGGAGCCTCCGCCGCGCTGAACCTCGAAGGCCTCGCCCCCGCGCCCTACGAACCGCTTCCCGAAAACGGCGGCGACACCGCCGCCTGGGCCGCCGCCAAAACCGCCGGCGAGGAGGCGCTCCGCGCCGGACGCGTCGCCGCCTTCGTCGTTGCCGGCGGCCAGGGCACGCGCCTCGGCTACAACGGCCCGAAGGGCTCCTTCCCCGTCACCCCGCTCAAAAACAAAACCCTCTTCCAAGTCTTCGCTGAAAAAATCCGCGCCGCAGGCCTTCGCTACGGAAAACCCATCCACTGGTTCATCATGACCAGCCACGCGAACCACGCCGCCACCGAGGCCTTCTTCAAACAGCACGACTACTTCGGCCTCGCGTCCGCCCGCGTGCATCTTTTCCGCCAGGGCCGCATGCCCGCGATTTCGCCCGACGGCAAAATCCTCCTCGAAACCAAGTCCGCCATCGCCATGTCCCCCGACGGACACGGCGGCTCGCTCCGCGCCCTCCAGCGCAGCGGCGCGCTCGACATCATGCAGCGCGAAGGCATCGACATCCTCAGCTATTTCCAAGTCGACAATCCGCTCATCCGCATCATCGACCCCGCCTTCATCGGCTGGCACCTCGCCCGCCGCTCCGAAATGTCCTCGAAAATGATTCCCAAGGCCTACGCCGAGGAAAAAGTCGGACACTTCTGCACGCAAAACGACCGCACCGTCGTCATCGAATACTCCGACCTCCCGATGGAAATGCAGCGCGAAACCGATCCCGCCACCGGCAAGCTCCGCTACATCGCCGGCAGCATCGCCATCCATGTTTTGGACACGCAATTCATCCGCCGCATGGCGGGGGGAGCCGCCGGCGGCCACGAAGTCGCGCTTCCCTTCCACCGCGCCGACAAAAAAATCCCCACGATCGACGCCGACGGCAACCCGGTGAAACCCGACAAGCCCAACGGCATAAAATTCGAAATGTTCGTCTTCGACGCCGTCCCGCACGCCAAGAACGCCGTCATCATTGAAACCCGACGCGCCGACGATTTCAGCCCGGTGAAAAACGCCGAGGGCCTGGACTCGCCCAAAACCTGCCGCGACGACCAGCTCCGCCAATTCGCCCGCTGGTTAAAGCAAGTCGGCGCGCCCGTCGAAACCGACGCCACCGGCCTGCCCAACATCACCGTGGAAGTGTCACCACTTTTTGGATACGACGAGGAAACCTTCGCCCAATCCTGGGACCGCCTCCCCACCAAGCCCCCCATCACCGACGGATTATATCTCGAATAATTTTTTAATTAACCACGGAGAGCACGGAGAAACACAGAGGAAAAACTCTGACTCCGTGCCCCTCCGTGCTCTCCGTGGTTAAAACAATTCCGCATTCCGAAATCCGCATTCCGCATTCCCATGAGCACTCTCAAAAAAATCCAAGCCGCCGCCAAGTCCGGCGCGCTCCTCCCCTCCACCGCCGCCAATCTCGCCGACTGGCTCGCCGCGTCGCTCCCCGAATGGGCCGTCGCCAGCATCGGTGAGCTCGTTGAAAAACAAGCCTGGCCCGAACTCAACGACCGCTTTTACCGCTACCTCGAATTCGGCACCGGCGGCATGCGCGGACGCACCATCGGCGCCGTTCCCGCCGCCGCCGAAACCGGCAAGCTCTCGCCGCTCGGCACACCCGAGCACGCCGCCATCGGCAGCAACGTCCTCAACGACTTCACGCTCATCCGCGCCGTCATCGGCCTCTACCGCTACACGGCGAAGTTTCTCGCCACGCAAAACCGCGCCGATTCGCCCAAACTCGTCATCGCGCACGACGTGCGCCACTTCTCGCGCCACTTCTGCGAACTCGCCGCCTCCACCTGGACGCGCCTCGGCGGCACCGCCTGCATCTTCGACGGCCCGCGCTCCACGCCGCAACTCTCGTTCAGCGTCCGCTATCTCAAGGCCCACGCCGGCGTCGTCATCACCGCCAGCCACAACCCCCCGCACGACAACGGCTTCAAGGCCTACTTCGAGGACGGCGCGCAAGTCATCGCCCCGCACGACAAAGGCATTGTCGCCGAAGTCAACGCCGTCCCCCTCTCCGAACTCGGCGCCTACCTCGACAAAGACCTGGCGCGCGTCATCACGCTCACGCCCGCCGCCGATGCCGCCTACCACGCCGTCGCCGCCGAATCCATCATCGACAAAACCGTTTTCAAAAAAGCGAAACTCAAAGTCGCCTTCACCAACATCCACGGCACCGGCGCCATCGCCTCGGTTCCCCTCCTCAAAGCCGCCGGCGCGCTCGTCACCCACGTCCCGCAACAAGCCGCGCAAGACCCGCGCTTCCCCACCGTCAAATCGCCCAACCCCGAAAACGCCGAGGCGCTCTCCATCGCCGTCGCCCTTGCCGAGAAAAACAAACTCGACGTCGTCCTTGCCACCGACCCCGATTGCGACCGCATGGGCGTCGCCGTGCGCAACAAAGCCGGCAAAATGGAACTCCTCACCGGCAACCAAGTCGGCGCGCTCTTTGCCGACTACCGCATCACGAAACTCAAGCAGCTCGGCCGCATCCCGAAAAAAGGCGGGAAAAACATCGCCCTCATCAAAACCTTCGTGACGACCCCGCTCCAGGACGCCATTGGCGCGGCCCACGGCGTAAAAGTCATCAACACCCTCACCGGCTTCAAATGGATCGCCGCAAAAATCCGCCGCTACGAGGAACAACTCAAGGCGAGCCTCCTCGCCAAGGAAGGCATCGCGCTCGACTACGACCGCACTCCGCACGCCACCCGCGCCAAACTCCTCCAAAAACACAGCACCTATTTCATATTCGGAAACGAGGAAAGCTACGGCTACCTCGACGGCGACGACGTGCGCGACAAGGACGGCAACACCGCCTGCCTCATGTTCGCCGAACTCTGCGCCTACGTGAAATCGCGCAAACTCACCGTGCCCGAATACCTTGATGAAATCTACCGCAAGCACGGTTACTTCATGGAAGGCGTGATCAACATCTACTATGAAGGCGCGACCGGCGCGGCGAAAATCAAGCGCATCCTGGAAACCTACCGCGCGCGCCCCCCGAAAAAATTCGGCGACATCGCGGTGAAGAAATTCCAGGACTTCGGACGCGCGAAAATCCTCGACGCCGACGGCGAGCGCATCCCCGCGCAAGACCTCTATTTTGTGACCCTCGCCAACGGCTACACCTTCGCCGCCCGCGGCAGCGGCACAGAGCCAAAAATCAAGTTCTACATCTTCGCCAACGCAAAGAATCAGAAGCCGGTAAAAGGCAAAAAGAAACCCACCCTCGCCGAAACGAAAGCCGCCGTAAAAGCCGAGCTGGAACGCGTAAAAACCCTAATCGAAGCCGACGCAAGAAACCGCGCGGAATCATAATGTTTTTGTAGGGGCGCACCTCGCGTGCGCCCTCGTCCACGCAGACGTTGCGACCACGCACGCAAAGAGTTTTCGCATACAAGGGCGCGCTGCAAGGCGCGCCCCTTCATGCGCCTTCAAAATAACGCCTGAAATTTCCTGACGCGACGCAGCGCGATCATCACGCCAACAGCGCCGAGCCAGAGCAGGCTGGGAGCGCCGCCGCCACCACCACCGCTGGAACTCCCGTCGTTGTTGTTATTTCCGCCATTGCCTCCGGAGCCGTCGCCGACGGTGAGCGTGGCGGCAAAGCTGGTGGCACTGCCTTTTGGATTGGTGGCGACACAGCGATATTGCATACCGCTTAGTTTGGCGGTGGCCGCGGTGATGACGAGCGTGTCGGTGGTGGCGCCACTGTAGAGAGCGGAGTCCGAAATATCCGCCCAAGACCTGCCGTTGGTCGAGGATTGCCAGCGCAATGACGGCGCAGGATCGCCCGAGGCGGCAACGGTGAATGTGACGTTCCATCCGGGCGAAACGGTTTGCGTGGCGGGCGGCGTTTTGATTGCAGGGCCGTCCCCGACAATATGAAAAGGGATGTTTGAATCCGCGCTCACGCCATCCCCCAACTGCCCGTAGAAATTGTATCCCGTTACCCAAAGCGTGCCGTCGTTTTTCACAAACAGGCTGTGATTGTATCCAGCGGCGATGTCTTTGATATCGGTGGCGACTTGCACGGGGCGGGATCGGGAGTGAACCACACGCGTTCCATCACCCAACTGCCCGTAAAAATTATTTCCCATAGCCCAAAGCGTGCCGTCGATTTTTACAAACAGGCTGTGATACTTTCCGGCAGCCATGGCACTGACGTTGGCGGCTATTTGAGTGGCGGGCTCGTCGTTCTCAGTGTAATTAATCCAAGCACGACCATTGCCCAATTGGCCGTATTCATTGTGCCCAACAGTCCAAAGTGTGCCGCTGCTTTCTAAAAACATACTATGTAGTGATCCAGCAACCACAGTAGAAAAGGAGACATCAGGGGGACCCACTTGCCCCGAAGTATTTGGAACAATGTTCCATCTGCCCAACTGGTTATAAAAATTATATCCCATGGCCCAAATCGTGCCATCGGTTTTTCTAAACAAGCTGTGAAATTCTCCAGCGGCCACAGTGGAAACATTGCTGCCCACTTGCACGGGTGTGATTCTATCCTCTTGTGTGCCATCCCCCAACTCGCCGTGGCGATTGTTCCCCATGGCCCAAAGCGAACCGTCGTTTTTCACAAACAGGCTGTGATATCCTCCGCCCGCGATGGCGATAACGCCTGTGGCCACTCGCACCGGTGTTTTTCGATCTGTAGTCGTGCCATCTCCTAACTGGCCGTAAATGTTAAGACCCGCAACCCAAAGCGACCCGTCATTTTTCACATACAAACTATGGTATTTCCCCGTGGCTGCGGCAACAACCCCAGTGGCTATTCGCACGGGCGTTTTTCGATCCGTGGTCGTGCCATCTCCCAACTGACCATAAACATTGAGCCCCATAGCCCAAAGCGACCCGTTATCCTTCAGAAACAGACTGTGATGATCCCCGGCAGTTGCTGCAATGACGTTGGTGGCCACTTGTGCGGGAATGCTCCGGCCTGTGTTGGCACCATCGCCTAATTGGCCCGCGTCGTTATATCCCATACCCCAAAGTGAACCGTCACTCCTCACAAACAGGCTATGTTGACTGCCGGCTGCCACGGCAGTGACTCCGGTTGTCACTTGCACGGGCGTGCCGCGAATTTCGCCGAGGCCCTCTGTATTCCCCAGACGACCCGAGGTGTTGTCTCCCATGGCCCAGAGAGAGCCGTCGTTTTTCACAAACAGGCTGTGGTTGTATCCGGCGGCCACGGCAACGACACCAGTGGCTATCTGCATATCGGCAATGGAAACATCATCCATCGGTCTGCTGTATAACGAATTGTCTTTGTAATAGCCCATACCCCAAAGCGAACCGTCGTTTTTTATATACAGGCCGTGATATTTTCCCACAGCCACGGCAGCGACATCGGAGGCCACTTGTTTGGGGGCAAAAGCAGTGGGTGCCTCGGAATCATCTGATATCGAAGTGCCGTCAAGCAGGTAAAACCAGTGCCCGTAGACAACGCTGTATCCCATGGTCCAAAGCGTGCCATCGGTTTTCACAAACAAGGTGTGATATTCCCCGGTGGCCACGGCCACAACGTCCGTGGCCACTTGCACCGGCAGCCTATAATCCGAAGTTGGAGCATCCCCTAATGGCCCCAAGTTGTTATATCCCATGCCCCAAAGCGAGCCGTCGTTTTTCAGAAACAGACTGTGGTTGTTTCCGGCTGTCACAGAAGAGACATTCGTAGCCACCTGCACGGGTGTTCTTTGTATCGTGGTCGTGCCATTGCCCAATTGGGCGTCATAGTTGCCGCCCATGGCCCAAAGCGTGCCGTCACTCTTCACAAACAGACTATGGTAATAGCCGGCAGCCACATCAATAACACCGGTGGCTATTTGCACTGGCGTGCTTCGATTTACAAGATATCCGGAAGAGCCATCGCCCAGCTGCCCCTCGCTATTATCGCCCATTGCCCAAAGCACGCCGTCATCGGTTATATACAGCGTGTGCTTATAACCTGTGGCGACCTTGGCGATTTTGGCGGCGTTCACCTGTGGCGCGGTGGCGGCCAAGGCCAGAAGGCAGAAGCCGGAAGCCAGAACGTGAAGAATGGAGCGCGGGGACATTTTTGTGAATGCGAGGAGTTTCATGCGCGGGCGAGGTATGGGTTTTGCTTTCAACAGCTGGTTCGGCGCCGAACCAGCACTAAATGATTCATGCGCGGAGAGTGTTTTTGCAATCAGGAAATCCTGACGGTTGCCGGTAGCCCGTCCGCGATTGCGCGCGGCGGCATTACCGAATGCGCCCCGTCAGCGCGGGTTGTTCTTGAAGAACTCGGCGACGGGCGTGCCTTCGGGAGCCCATTTTTGGGCGTTTTTGAACCATGCGGCGGCTTTTTTTGGTTTGCCGCTTTGGTTGTATGCTTGCGCGAGATTGAAGGCGACTTCGCTCTTTTGAGCCAGGTCGGTTTCCGGACACAGTTTCAGGCAGCGGTGATATTGCTCGATGGCCTTGTCGTAGCGTTTTGATTGAAGGAGCAGGTAGGCGTATTCGCGGTTCACAAAAAAATCGTCGGGCAAATCCTTGACCGCGCGAACAAGCACGCGCTCGGCGGCGTCCGCGCGCCGCAGTGCGTTGTAGGAGTAGCTCAATTCGAAAAGCAGTTTACCATTCGTGGGCTCAAGCAAATACGCGGGCTCCAGAAAAGTAAGCGCCTTTTCGTATGCGCCAATGTGGTTGTATGCCCAGCCCCATCGCACTTTGTGATAAATGCTGTCCGAGTCGGTTTTGTAGTATTGCAGCCAGTCGGGAGTGTTCGGTTTGCCAAGCGCCTTGATGTCCTCGGGCGATAAACGCGCCACGAGATAATCACGCTGGATGCGACTTTTCAACATGGGCTGGGACATCGCGCTGTCGTCATGCGGTTGGATCGCTCCGTTTTTCGTCACGCTGAAACTCCCGCCCATGTGGAAGGTGAAACCCGCCTCCGAATCAATGTAGATGAAGCCATACATGAAGGTGTTTTCACCCGGTTTGGTTGGCGGCAACGCCACCCAGCGATCCTCATTTTCGGTGACACTGGTTGTGAATTGAAGCCGTTGCTTGAGCGTATCGAGAACGACAGGGAGTTTGCCATCGCCGTCGAAGTTGATGCTGCTCGCGGCCAGATCGACGACGATGCGCTTGAAGCCAAACTGCCGCAGGTGCACTTCGAGTTCATCGACCAAGGGTTTGTAGGACGTTTCACCGCTTGTGTGCGCGCGTTTGTCCAATGTCACTCGCACAAAATCGCGCTCGAATGGGAACGCGCGCATGAAATTAAAAAACACATCCTTTGAAACCTTCGGCGGCAGACGCACAGTGCCTGAGTGTTGCGGGATAGACGCGCTCCAATCGTCCCAGCTCCGAAAGTTGAAATGCACGCTTTCTTTTGTATCCGCCGTTTTCGAATCGGCAAACGCAACACCGGACAAAAACAAAAAACTCAAAAGCAGGGCGGCGGGGTGTTTCATTTCACAGAATAGCAAGCACAACCCCTTGTTTTTCTCCATCCAATATTTCTGCCGAGTGCCGTCCCTGCGGTTTGGATTTCGCGCGTGGTTTTTCACCGTGTTGCGCGGCATATTCAACTCACCTTGTGCATTTTCATGTTTTCCAAGCTTTGCAAGTGGCACGGAAAGCGTGCATTGATGTCTGTCCATCGCATTTGCCATATAACACATGTCCGCCGACGCCACGCAGCCAGATTCCCTTTCACCTGCCATTGAGGTGCAAAACCTCGTCAAATCTTACGCGGGGTTTCTTGCCGTCAATAATGTCAGCTTCACGGTGCGGCGCGGCGAAATCCTCGGGTTTCTCGGGCCCAATGGCGCGGGCAAATCCACCACCATGCGCATCCTCACCGGCTATCTGCCGGCGACTTCCGGCGTGGCGCGGGTTTGCGGCGTTCCGGTCGCCACGCGTCCGGAGGAGGTCAAGCGGCTCATTGGTTACATGCCCGAAAACAATCCGCTGCCCGAGGATATGCGCGTTTCCGAATATCTTTATTACCGCGGGCGACTCAAGGAGCTCGGCCGGCGCAAACTCTCGTCCCGCATCAACGAGGTCATGGAACTTTGCGACCTCGGGCGCGAACGGCACCGCATTATCGGCAAGCTTTCCAAGGGGTTTCGCCAGCGCGTGGGCATTGCCGAGGCGATTCTTGCGGAACCGCCCGTGATCATCATGGACGAGCCGACGATCGGACTCGATCCGCATCAAATCCAGCTCGTCCGCGATCTCATCGACAGTTTGCGCGGAAACATGTCGGTCATCATTTCGTCGCACATTCTTCCCGAGATCGAAGTCACCTGCGACCGCGTGCTCATCATCAACCAGGGACGCATCGTCACGATGGGCACGCCCGCCGAGTTGCGACGCGACATCATCGGCCATTCCGTTTACAAACTCGAAATCGCCTGCGACGTCGAACAACTCGGCCCCGCGCTCGCGGTTTTCGAACCCAGCATAAAAATCAGCGAGACCTCCGCGCCCGACGCGGACGGCTTTCGCATAATCTACATCACCACCGATCGCGACGAACCCATTGGCGAATCGCTTTTGCAACTGCTCAGGGCCGACGACCGTTTTCGGTTGCGCGGCCTCTCCCGCGAGAACCCGACGCTCGAGGATGTTTTCCTTGTCGCCACCCGGCGCAGCCGCGACATCATTGACGCGCCGAAAAAACCAAGAAGGTAAGTCCGTTTCCTTTTCACATTTTTCCATTCCGCATTCCGAACTCCACATTCCGCATTTCACACATGCGCCACTTCTTCACCATTCTCAGCCACGAAATTCGCATGCTGCTGGTCAATCCCGGCACCTACATTGCGGCGGTGTTTTTTCTGGGAGTCATGGGTTCCATCTTCATCGACCTGCTCAACCTTTACAGCGCCGTTCCGCAGGAGACATCGCCGGCGACGGTGTTTTTCCGGCTTTTCTGGGTGCCCGTTCTTTTCATGGTGCCGCTCCTCACAATGAAAAGCATCTCCGAGGAACGGCGGCACGGCACGCTTGAGACGCTGCTCACCTCGCCCGTCTCCACCACCGAGGTCGTGCTCGGCAAATATGGCGCGGCGTATTTTCTCTACATTCTCCTTTGGGGATCGACGGCGGTCTTTTTCTACATCCTGCAAAAATTTGCCGGCGACTCGCGCTTTCTGGACGCGGGCCCGCTCATTGGCGGATACCTTTTCATCGCGGTTTCCGGACTTTTCTTTGTCGCCATCGGCATCCTTGCCAGCTCGCTTTCGCGCAACCAGGCCGTTTCCGGATTTCTCTGCTTCACGCTCCTCGCGCTCATCCTCGGGCTGAACTTTGTTTCCAACGCCGATATTTTCAGCAATGAAACACTTTCGCCCTTCAAGTCGATCGTGCAGCGCGCGCAGATATTCCAGCACCTCGATGATTTCAGTCGCGGCATCATCGACACACGCCAGCTTCTTTTCTACGTCAGCGGCGCCACGCTCACCCTCATCCTCAGCATCCTCGGCCTTGAGGCTAAAATATTGCATAGCTAACCGATGAAATTCTTTGAAAGCTTTCGCGCCACGCGCTGGTTGCGCAGCACAAACCTGGTTCTTCAGGCGTTGCTGTTCGTGGCGTTTTTCGGCGGGCTGAACTACCTTGCGCTCCAATACTCGTGGCGCTTCGACATCACGCAGCTTCGCAAGCACACGCTTTCCGCCGAGACGCGCGCCTACCTTACGCAACTCGACCAGCCGATTCGCGTTGTTGTCACCCTGCCGAAAAGCGCCTCGCCCGACGACCACGAGGCGCCCGCCGACCTCGACCAGATCAACAACGACGTCGCCGGCCTTCTGCGCGAATACACTTACGCCCTCGAAACCAACGCCAAGGTGGATTTCCGCGTCGATTACATCGACGTTTACCAGCGCCCGCGCGAGGCCGAGCAACTCGGGCTCGAACCAAACGCCATTTACTTTTTCTCCGGCCAGCGGCCCAGAAAGGTCGGCGTCGACGCGCTCTATCGTTACAAAAACAACCAGCGCGTCGCCTTTCTCGGCGAGCAGGCGTTCACCGCCGCCATCCTCGGCGTTTCCAATCCCGAGCAGAAAAAAATCTATTTCCTTACCGGCCATGGCGAAATGGACCCCCACAGCGTGGATAACCAGCGCGGACTTTCAGAGATCCGCAACGCGCTCACCGCGCGCAACTACGCGCTCGACGCGCTCGACCTTTCACGCGCGCGCGCCATCCCCGACGATGCCGCGCTCATTATTTCCGTCGGCGCGCAATATTCATACGAAGCCCGCGAGCAGGAAATGCTCCGCCAATACATGGGCACCCGCGCCGGCCGCCTTATGCTTTTTACCGCGCCCGGCACCGATCCGACCGGCCTTGAGGACTTGCTCCGCGAGTGGGGCATCGTCGCCGACAACAACTGGATCTACGACCGTTCCACCTCCAGCCAGTCCGACATGAGCGGCGACCTCATCCTCACCACCGACACCCAGCATCCGATCACCCAGGCGCTCGCGGACAACAATCTCGCGCTCAAGTTCGGCGCAACCCGCTCGGTGCGGCCCGCGCCCTCGCGCGCGACTGATCCGAGCCTCTCCATCACGCCGCTCGTCCTCACCGCGCCCACGGCCTGGGGCGAGGTTTCCTACCGCACCATGCGCCGCGGTCG
Organism: Ereboglobus sp. PH5-5; assembly: GCF_029504805.1. Taxonomy (NCBI): domain Bacteria; kingdom Pseudomonadati; phylum Verrucomicrobiota; class Opitutia; order Opitutales; family Opitutaceae; genus Ereboglobus; species Ereboglobus sp. PH5-5. Next base: position 57,932 of record NZ_JAQFIT010000013.1, read on the forward strand.
TGCGCCGCGTTATGATGTCGGCGCGGACCTGCCCGGCCCGCTCGCGGTCGTGACCGTTGCCGAGCGCGTCACCGCCAAGAGCGATTTGCCCTTCAGCATTCCCGTCGGACGGCTCGCCGTTTTCGGATGCTCCGATTTTATCGCCAACGGCCGCCTTGGCACCCGCGCCAATAGCACCGTCTTTTTCTCAACGCTCAATTGGATCACCGACAGCGACACGCAATTCAACATCCCCGCCCGGCCCATAGAAAGATTCCAGCTCGCCCTCAGCCGGGACCGGCTCTCACGCCTCCGCTACATCCTTCTTTTCGGCGCGCCCGGAGCGTTCGCCATCCTCGGCTTCATCGTCTATTGGACGCGACGGCGCTGATGCTGAATGCATAATGAACAATAAATTTTCTCCATGAGAACAAAGATCACCATAGTGCTGCTTTTGCTCAACGCCGCGCTTTTTTATTACATTTTCTACGTGCGCCAGCACGATATCGGCGACCGCGAAACCACCACCATTCTCGGCTCCGAGGCCTCGAATATCCAGGCCATCACGATAGAAGACCCCGACCAGCCTGGTTCGGCCATTCATCTCGTCCGGCAGGGTGACAACTGGACCATTTCCTCCCCCGTCGAATGGCCCGCCAACCCCTTCGCCGTTCGCCCCATCATCGCCGATCTGCAACGTCTTTATTCCATAACCAGCTTCACAGTTCAGGATCTCGTCAAAAGCGGGCAAACACTCGACGAATACGGCCTCGAAAAACCCAAACGCATCCTCACCTTCACCCCGGCCTCGCTTCCCGGGCTTCCCGTAAATCCCGTCACGCTCAAAATCGGCGCCCCCACCCAGGCCGGCAACCGCCTCTACATCCTCTCGCCCGACGGCCAGCGCGTTCACATCGTCATGCGCTCCCTTGCCGAAAGCCTCAACGTCAGGCTCGACACCCTGCGCGCCGACACGCTCTTCACAATCGATGTCTTTGAGGCGCGCTCGCTCAACATCGAGCCCGCCGCCGGCTCGCGCGTCCGCTTCCGTCGTGACAATGAGCGCTGGGCCCTCGAGGCGCCCATTCAGGCCCGCGCCAGCAAGACCGGCACCGAGATCACCATCAACGACCTGCGCGGGCTCCGCGTTGACCGCTTTCTCGACACGGCCGACACCGCCGCGCCCGCCCGCGACAGCCTCGCGCTTCCCGCCCTCCGCGTCACCGTCGAGGGCAACAACCGCTCCGAAACCCTGCTCATTGGCGACCGCCTTGAAAAGGCCCCGTCCGCCGCCTCAGGCGGAGAAGACACGGAGCCCGCCGCCGAATACTACGCCCAGCTCGACGGACGCAAAGCCTACTTCATCGTTCGCATTCCCGACATCCTCGTCAAAACCCTGCGCGACGCGCAGCAAGACCTTCGCGACCGCCACATCCTCGACTTCAACCGCGCCAACGTCACCTCCATCACGATCGCCGCCGCGCAACAAACCGAGGTTGTCCTCCAGCGACTCGAGGCCACCGGCAACCCCGAAAGCGCGCCCTGGCAAATCATCCGCCGCACCGACCACGGACCGCAAATCACGCCGGCGGATCACGACGCCGTTGTCAGGCTCCTCGACTCGCTCGCCGGCCTGAGGGTTCTCCAGGATGGCACCGAGGGAAAAGGTTTTGTCAACGACGCCCCCTCCGACGCCGAAAAGGAAAACTATGGCTTCACCATGCGACCCGCCCGCGAGATCACGCTCAACTTTGCCGCCGCGCCCGCCCTCACCCTCCAGGTCGGCTCGGGCGCGAGCACGGTCGCCGAGACGGCCGGCAACACCTACGCCCGCGTCACCAACCAAAACTACATCTACCGAGTTTCCCCCGACATCCTCGACGAGCTGCCCGCCAACCCGCTCGCCTATCGCGACCGCGTCATCCGCGAACTGCCCGCCGGCGCGCAAATCACCGCCCTCAAACTCACCGATCTCGCCAGGCGTGTTGTTGTCATGGACGCCGCGTTTCCCCTCGAACCCGGCACCGTTGGTCGCGAGGCCATCGAATCGCTCTCCGCGCAACTCCGCACCCTTCGCGCCAAACGGTTCACGTCCGACGATTTTGCGAACACCATTTACGTTGCGGGAGAGGAGCGCTCGTGGGCCTACCAGCTCGAAATGACCATCACCCTGAGCGGCGGCGCGGCGGCGCGCACCGACACGGACAGCCTGTTTGTCGCGGCCCGCTCCGGCGGCACGACCCAATACATCGGCTCGCCGCAATACCGTGTGATTTTTGAGGCCGAGCAATCCCTGATCGACGCCCTGCATACCATTACCTACGGCCCCCGCGACCCCGGTCCGCCTGAGCCGTCGAAATAACTCCCGACAACTCCAAAAAAGCCAATCAACACACATCCCAACAATGGAGCCCCACCCCCCTCAACTACCGCCGGCGCAGCCGCCAAATCAAAACGTTCTTCCACCACCCGCTCCCGCCCCGGCCAGCCGCCAGTCGCATTCCGGCCTGGGTATTGCGTCGTTCGTTCTCTCCATCATCAGCGGCATGGCGTTGTTTTGCGTGGTGCTCGCCGCCGGGGTCATTGAAAGCAGCACGCCCGGAGGCATGGATGAATCATCACCGCAGGCCATGGTTGTGGGCTTGTTTCTTTTTGCGTTCATGGGGCTGGCATTGCTGGCGGCGGGGCTTGGCGTTGGCGGATTGTGCCAGAAAAATCGCCGGAAAATCTTCGCGATTCTCGGTGTGGCCTTTTCCGGCGCCGCGATTGTGCTTGTGATGGGGCTGATGATTTTCGGACTGATGGCTGGATGAACCGGGGCGGATTGTTCCGCCCTGTTTTTTTGATCTTCACAATTTCGCCGGTTTTCCGAATAAACAAAACCGTGCCCAATCCCCGCAATCCCCGCGCCATGAACATAATGAAAAAAACATCGAAAGTCATATTCACCAAATCCCTCGCGTTTGCCGCCGGCATCGCACTCGCCCTGATTTGCGCCGTCGCGCCACTTCACGCGCAAAGACATGCCGACCCGCAAAAACTCGCGAACCCGGATTCGTTTTCAATGATCCTCCTCGGCGATCCGCAGGGTTACACAAAATACGACATCAACCAACCCATCTTTGAGCTCTGCACGGCGTGGATCAGCGACAACATCAGCCGCCTCAATATAAAAGCCGTGCTGTGCACCGGCGACCTCGTTGAGCAAAACGAGAACATCATCCTCAACCGGAAAATGCTCAACCAAACCAGCCGCGAAATGTGGCAGTCCGCCTCGCGCTCACTCGCGCGCCTCGATAACAAGGTTCCCTACATCGTCTCCTGTGGCAACCACGACTACGGTTACAGGTCCTCCGAGAATGGCATGACGCGCTTCCCCGAATATTTTCCCATCGAGCGCAACTCCACATGGCGCGACACCTGCGTCGCCGCCCTCCCGAACCGCAACGGCATCCCCTCGCTCGAAAACGCCGCCTTTGAGTTTTCCGATGAAAAATGGGGCAGGCTGCTGGTCATCACCTCCGAGTTTCACCCGCGAAACGAGGTGCTCGACTGGGCGAAAAAACTCGCCTCGTCCAAAAAATACGAAAACCACACGGTCATATTTATGACGCACAGTTTTCTCACCAACGGAAAAGACAGCCGCCGCATTGAAAAGGAGAAATACAAGCTCATCGACAACAATGGCGCCGACATTTGGGAAAAACTCATTCGCTCCACGCCCAACATCCGCCTCGTCATTTGCGGCCACACCGCCAACGGCAAGGGCAAGTTCGAGGACAACGTCTCCTATCGCGCCGACGCCAATGACGCCGGCAAAACCGTGCACCAAATGATGTTTAACGTGCAAACCCTCGGCGGCGGCTGGGAGGGCAACGGCGGCGACGGCTGGCTGCGCATCCTCGAATTTCTCCCCGACGGCAAGACCATCGCCGTGCGCACTTATTCGCCTCTGTTTGGAATCTCGCCGTCCACAAAACACCTCGCCCACCGCACCGAGCCGTTCGACCAGTTCGAAATGACAATCGAGCGCTGATCTGCGCGTGTGTTCGATGCGTTCAGTCGCTTGGTAGGGCGAACCCTCCGGGTGAGCCGGGAATTTTTCGACCCACCCGGAGAGTTCGCCCTACCAAAACAGCCACGTCATATCCATGGCCGCTGTTTTGGGTTTATTTCTTTTTCGGTTTTGCGTTGGCGAGCCGTTCGGTCGCGGCTTTCACGTCGTCGTTGGCGGCGTTTTTGCGAAGGTAATCCAGCGCCGCGGACTTCGTGCCGACGCGCTCCATCAATGTGACGAGCATTGTTTGCGCGAGCAGTCGCTCGTGGTCATCGTTGGCTGCCTTTGAAATCGAGACGAGCGCATCAACCGCGAGGGGGCTTTTCCAGGCCCCCAGCGTTTTGATGGCGTCGCTTCTCAGTTTTCCCGCGTGGGCGCGCGTGCACAGGGCGATGGCGTTTTCGCTGTCATGCAAGGGGGCGAAGCGCAGCCAGAAGGCTTTTGCGGGCGCGGCGGTTTGCGCGTAGGCGTTTTCCACCGCGGCGAACATCGCCGGCGTGAACACGGCTTGCGAGATGCGCATGAGCGCGCGCTGCATCGCGGTGCGCAGCGATGCGCTCGTTTCGACGGGAAGGCGGCGGGCGATTTCGCAGAAAACATATTCGTCGGCGAGGGATTCGCAGACTTTCAGCATGGCGCGTTTTTCGTCCGCGTTTGCCGAGTCGTAACCGGCGAGAAACTTGCGCCCGAAATGCGACAAATCCATCAGCGCGAGCGCGGATGCCGCCAGCTTTGACACGGACGAATCCCGAGAGCCGAGCGCGCCCGCCAGCGCGTCCGCGCGCGAGGGCAAGGGGGCTTGCGCCAGGTAAATCGCCATCTGTGCCGCCTGCTCCTTGTCGAGCATGGGGGCGAATGAAAGGAGGCGCGTGAGCGTTTGCGCGTCCTTCGTTTCTTTTGAAAAGGCGCATCCCAGCGCGAGCGCGAGTTCCGGCGTCGCGGGGTCTAGCGCCCACAAATTCATTTCATTTTTGCCGCGCGCCAGCAGCGCGTAAACCAGCCTCGGTTTCATTGGCTCGCTGAAGTTTTCAAACACCAGGTAGGCGGGCAGCGGTGTTTCCGGGTGGCTGCCCAGGTAATCAATCAGCAGCGCCTGGTCTTGCGCGGACGCCGGCAGCGCGGACGGGATGGAAAGCTGCTTTTCCGCGATAATCGAGGTGCCGCGTTTTGTGTGCGCGAGGGCTTCCGCCAGGCGCGAGCGCACCGATTCATCCTTTTCGGCGGCGATGATTTTTTCGAGCCGCTTCGCGCCGGCTTTTTGCATGCCGACGGCCTGGACCAGTTGCGCGAGCATCATTCGGTAGCGCGGAGTGCCCTTCCCTCCCGCAATCTCGTCGAGCAGCGCCTTCTCCATGCGCGCGCAAAAATCCTTGTCGTTGTTGTGATAATACACGGCAAAAACCAAATCGTTGATGGCCTTTGTTTCGGTTTCGCCGGAGCCAAAATCGCATTGCTGGAGCTGCCGCACTTGCGCCATGTCGGGGGCGGGATACAGCGGTTGCGACTGCGCATGGCAAACGCATGTGACCGCCAGCAATAGTATCAAGGGTGTGATGATTTTTTTCATAAAATATTATTACATTTAATTGTATTACAATTTTCGGGTGCTCGGGATCGGAAGCCGGGCTCCTTAGATCTTCGCCCATTCACCCCTGTTTTCGCGCCACAGGAAACGATTCGCCACCTCGTCGCCGACAAAGCTCCGCGTGCGCCAGTCCCATTCGAGGCTGCGTCCGAGCTGGTGCGCGATGTTGCCGATGAGGCACATGTTGCAACTCGACTGGCCGACCTCCGGCGGGCAGATCGTCGGGCGGCCCGTGAGCACCGCGTCGATGAAGTCGCGCCGATGGTCGTTGGACACTTGCACGGGATTGTTTCCGTCGCCGAAACGCACGTTGCGAAGCGACGGTTTGTTCACCCAAAACCGGCCGCCGCGCGCGCAGGATGCCGTGGCCTCGGTGCCCACGAACGTGACCATGGTCGCCTTGCCGGAATTGCGTTTCACCTCGTCGGGGCATCCGTAACGAACCTTCGTGCCGTTGGCGAATGTGTAGGAAATGTGCTTTGTGTCCGCCGGCATTTTCGGGTTCGGGCTTGGGAAAACCTCGACGTATTTCGGCCCCTTGCCATCGAGCCCGAGCCCCCAGAGCGCGATGTCGAAATGGTGCGCGCCCCAGTCGGCCTGCAAACCGTTGCCATACTCGATGTGCCAGCGCCACTCGCCCCAGGGATAACCGTAGGGTTTCGGCGGCGTGCCTCCCATCAAAGGAGGCAAAAAGTGCGACGTGTAAGGTCGCATGACCGCCGGCCCGACCCACATTTCCCAGTCCATGCCCGCGGGCAGTGGCTCCGCCGGCCAGTTGTAATCCGTCGGATACCAGCGCCCGAAATCGCACCACACCTCCTTGATGTCGCCGAGCATTCCCGTGCGGGCAAGCTGCACCGCCCGGCGGAATCCCGAATCGCTCCGCTGTTGCGAGCCCGTTTGGAAAACAACGCCGCTTGCGCGCACCGCGTCCACGACGCGCTGGCCTTCCTCGATCGTAAAGGTCATCGGCTTTTCGCAATAGATCGCCTTGCCCGCGCGCGCCGCGAGTATCGACATGATTGCGTGCCAGTGGTCGGGTGTCGCAATAACCACCGCGTCGATCGTGGGGTTCGCGAGGAGCGCCCGGAAATCCTTGTAACCCGCCACGCTGATTTTTTCCCCGTATGCCTGCTCATATTTCGAGGCGATGTTTTTCTTTTCGTAGGCAATGCGCTCGTCGTCGACATCGCAAACGGCGGTGATCCGGCAGCGCTCGTCGTTGACGAAGGACCTTATGTGCGAGGACGCCATCCGCCCCAATCCAATGACGCCCACATTGACCAGCGAGTTGCGCGAGGATGCCCGTGCGAGCACGGCTCGCGGAAGCAACAGGGCTCCGCCCGCGGCCACCGCCGCTTGTTTTAGAAAATCACGGCGTGTCGCCAGTGTGTGTCGGGGAGTTTTCATAGGATAATTGGCTCTGGGTTAAAATTGCGCGCACGCAATTCGAGGGTTTTAGGCAAGCCATGGATGGCATTATTTTCATGAGCGGAGTCAATTGTGAAGACGAACCGGGGCAAAACGCGTTCGCCTTTCAACGCCGCCCCGCAAAATAAAAGTGGAAGCATTCGCCCCGGGTGCTTTTATTTCGCGCCATGCCATCGAAACCCATTCCCGGATCGACTGGTGAAGTGCTCACTTGCCTGCCTTCGCCCTACATTCCCCATGCCGCAACCGGGCTGCTTTACCTGCCGCGCTTCATCGCCAAGTGCAAATACGTGAAAACCCACGGCGCCCTGCCCGCCAGCTACGCGAAAAACTACAAGCGCGGGCTCGACCGTTTTCTCTGCCTCCATCTCGGCGTGGATCCGTCCGCGGTCGAGGAAATCGTGCACACCTCGACCGGCGACGCCGAAATTGACCGACGCTTGCTCGAACTTTTCCCAAGGGACACCCGCGCCGCAAAATGGAACCGCGACCTTGTGCAAAAAGGCATGACCGACGCCGGGCGGGATTTTTTGCGCGACGCGCTCACCGCAATGGGCTGCGCCGACCGTGCCGGCGAAATCAAAAGCGTGCCCGACTTGATCGATTTCGACGAAGGCCGGATCGAATAATTCGCAGTCTTCATATGTAGGGGCGTCGCTTGCGACGCCCGGTTTGATCCAAAAATTCGAGCAAGATCGCGACATTCGCAGCAAGATCGCGGGCGAAATAATCACGCGGCGTGATATTATCCGGCGTTCGTGAACATGCGGGCGCGCCAGTGCTCCGCGCGCGCGGCAATGTCGCGCCTCAAAATATAAACCGATAATATAATGAAAAAGGATAAACTGATTTTAATGGCCGCCTTGGTTTCCGCTTCGCTTCTTTTCTCCGCCTGCTCCGAAAACTCCGGCACGGTTAACAAGACCGCCGCCAAACCCGCCGGGAAAAGCGAGAAGGCGAGGGTTTATTATACATCGGAAATCAGCTCGCAAAGTTTGATAGCAATATACAAGGCGCTCGGTCGCGAGGCCAGGGGCAATGTGGCGGTCAAGCTGAGCATGGGCGAACCCGGGGGAAACAATTACCTCAAGCCCGCGCTTGTCGGGGATTTTGTCCGGCTTGTGAACGGCACGTTTATCGACGCGAACACCGCTTACGGGGGACGCCGCTCCACCACGGAGCAACACTTGCAAACCGCCCGGGATCACGGTTTCGCGGCAATCGCCCCGGTGGATATTCTCGACGCCGAGGGCGAAATCGACCTGCCCGTGGTCGGCGGCAAACACTTGAAGCGCGATGTCGTGGGCTCGCATTTTACGAAATATGATTTTGTCGTTAACCTGTCGCACTTCAAGGGCCACGCGATGGGCGGGTTTGGCGGCGCGCTCAAAAACATGTCGATCGGCATTGCTTCCGTGTCGGGCAAGTGCCTCATCCACACGGCGGGCGCGAGCAGCACGAACGCGTTTGAGAAGGTCGAGCAAAACCATTTTCTCGAATCGATGGCCGAGGCGGCCAAGGCCATCGCCGACCATTGCGGCGAAAATATTATTTATATAAGCGTGATGAACAATCTCTCCGTCGATTGCGACTGTGACGCCAGTCCGGAGGACCCCAAGATGGGCGACATCGGCATCCTCGCCTCGCTCGACCCGGTGGCGCTCGACAAGGCGTGCGTCGACCTCGTGTATGCGTCCAAGGATCACGGGAAAATACACCTAATCGAGCGCATGGAATCGCGCAACGGCATCCGCATTGTCGAGCACGCCGAGCAAATCGGCATGGGCACGACCAATTACGAACTCGTAAACTTGAGCCGGTAAGGATTCGCCGAAACGAACTACGCCTGCGTCCGGGAGCGCGGGCATCTTGCCCGCCGGTTTGAAGGCCTGTGCGGCGCGGCGCGCCGTCTTGCGGGCAGTATGCCCGCGTTCCCGGGTGCAAGGTGCGCCCCTGCAAGATGAAACGCGTTGACAAGCATGCTGAACTCCCGAAACAGGAGCGCGATTTTTTCTTGGCGCCAATCTATGCTGGCAATCCCGGCGCGGATTTCGCGTCCCATTTGTTTTTATATTAATATTTAATAATATTCTTCATGATTAATTATATTACGACAACCCTGTGTCGTTCCTTTCAGTGTCTGCGCAGATTTATTATTATATTTTCCGCAATAACACTAATGGCGGGCGCCGGTTTTGCGCAGCAGCGCGCGGATGATATTGTCACATTGCCCGGGGTTTCGGTTGACGCGGCGCGGCTGCCGGTGGCGCGGGCGTTGCGGGAGACGAGACAGGTTCCCGGCGGCGCGGGCGTGGTGGACGCGGCGGCGTTGCGCGGCGGGCGGCTCAACAGCCCCGCCGACCTTTTCTCGCTTCAACCGGGCGTGCTCGTGATGACGGCATTTGGCGGGATCGATCATCCGCGCCTGAGCATTCGCGGCGCGAGCATCCAGCGCGGCGGCGATCCGAGCGCGGGGCGCGGCATTTTGTTTTTGCAGGACGGGTTTCCGGTGAACTTCAGCGACGGCAGCTACGATTTTGTCGAGTTTCTCGATCCGGCGGGCATTGATCACGCCACGATTTTGCGCGGTGGAAACGCGCTCACGCTCGGCGCGACCGCGCTCGGCGGCGCCGTCGATCTGGTGTCGCCCGCGGGACGCGATGCGTCGGGCGGCTTGGTGCGCGGCGAGGCCGGCGGGCATGGTTATGCGCGCGGGCAGCTCTCGCTTTCGGGTGACGGAAAGGGGAGGGATTTTCATTTCGACGCCACGGGGTTCGCGCTCGACGGCTGGCGCGAATACAGCAGGCAGGAGGCGTCGCGCGCGCGGCTCAATTTCGGCATCGACCTCGGGCGCGGCTGGAGCAATCGCGTTTTTCTTTCCGCGATGCACAGTCGCGTGGAGGTGACCGGCGTGCAGACGCTCGCGCAGATCGACGCGGGCGACACCGCGGCGCTGCCCATCGCCATCATGGCGCAGATCGGGCGCGATTCGTCGCAATACCGTTTCGGCGACCGCGTCACCGGGCCGCTCGCCGGCGGCACGCTCTCGGCGGGCGCGGGCGTCGCGTATGTGGATTTCACTTTTGCGCAGGGCGGCAATGTCACGCGTTCGCGCAACACCGATGCCAGCCTCGACGCGAAGTGGACGCGGCGCGGCGAAGTTTTCGGCGGGCTCGCAAACACGCTCACACTCGGCGCGCGCGCGCAAATCGGCCGCCGCGACCAGCAGGTGTTTCTCAACGGCAGCGGTGTCGCCCCGAACCTCGGCGGCGTGCGCGGACTCATGCATTCCGACAACCGCCTGACCGCGGAAAACGGCACGCTCTGGATCGACAACCACCTCGGGCTCGGACGCGGTTTCACGCTCGTCGCCACGGCGGCGGTCACGCGCGCCAACCGCATCAACGAGGACCGCTTCACGGCGATTCGCGCCGGGCGGCCCGACAGCTCCGGCAGCGTTGGCACGGCAGCGTTTTTGCCGCGCCTCGCGCTGGTTTACGAATGCAAGGATGTGCAGTTTTTTGCCAACATCACGCGCGGATTCGAACCGCTCACATGGGACGCGTTGCTGACGACCCGCGGCGGCACGGGCTCGGGCGAGGCGCTCATCAACGGCTCCGATCCTCGCCGCGCCGTCGCCACCTCCCACTCGCCGCAACGCGCGATCACGGTCGAGGCGGGCATGCGCGCGCGCACGCGCCGCGTCGCGTGGGAGCTCACGGCGTATCGCTCGTGGGTGAGCAAGGAACTGCTCCTGCTCGCGACCGACGCATCCGGCGTGGCGACCCGTTTTGGCAACGCCGACCGCACCATCCACCAGGGCGTGGAGGCTGCCGCGGGCGTTGACCTGTTGCAAACCGCGGCGCATTCGCTCATCGCGCGCGCCAGCTACACATGGAGCGATTTTTATTTCGACGGCGATCCCGTCTGGCGCAACAACACCCTGCCCGTGATTCCGCCGCACTTCGCGCAATTCGCGCTGCGCTATCACCACGCGCGCGGCTGGTATGGCGGCGCGACGCTCACCTGGCAGCCGCGCGGAGGCTGGGCCGATTACGCGAACACATTGCGCGCCCCCGGTTACGCGACCCTCGACTTGCGCGCGGGCTACGCGCCGGCCAAGGGCATCGGATTTTTCCTCGATCTGCGCAATGTGCTCGGCCGCCGCCACGTCACCGGCATCAACGCCGGCGCGGGCAATCTCGGCGGCATGGATGCCGCGCGCTTTTTCCCCGGCGAGCCGCGCACCCTCTACGGCGGGGCGGAATTCCGCTGGTAAAAGCGGCGTTGTGTGCTTTATTGCGGGCACACAACCCGAAGAATCCATGAAATACATCATCGCAATCGTTCTCATCGCAATCGGCGGCTGGCTTATTTATTCCGGCTATCAAAAACAGGAATCGCTCAGCGGCTCGTGGAATTCAGTGAGCAGCAAAGTCGCAAGCAGCGTGGACGGCAAAACACGCGTCACCAATTACACCTGGTATTACATCGGCGGCGGCGCGCTGGTCGTCGTTGGCCTGGGCTCGCTCGCGCTTGGGCGGAAGAAGGGGTGAGGGCATTTATACTGTAACCCTATACTCCGTCGTTGACATTCAATACTGCAGCGCGAGCCTAAACGCCGTTTTCACACATACAATTCAAAACCATTTTGACCTGATATTATCGGCTGTTTGATAAAAGATTCTCCTTCAATCCATAACTCACAAAAAGAAAACAACCTATGCCTGACTATGTAAACACATTCATCACGCCCAGTTATATCGAGGAAATTATTACTAAGAAAGAAACCGGAAAGGTAGTTGGCACAATTCGAATTAAACCATCCGGACTTCTTTGGAAGCCTGCTGGTGCTCGCAGCTATTACAGTGTATCTCTTGATACATTTACAACGTGGATTACTTCAAGTGCTACAGCTGCAGCTAAAGTTAAAAGTTAAAAAGAGCCTAATCAGTAACCAAAAACAATGTGGATGAACGATTTAACATATCAACTCCATTGACTCTGCGCGGCTCATCTTTGAGCCGCCCCAGAAGATGTCCAAGAGCATTCACACTACCCGGCGCATAGTTAGTAAAGTTCGACGATTTAGTCTTGGATCGGCGGAATATAAAGATGCGGCACTTGAACCGTTATACGACGAACTCACAGAGAAGCGATATTTGAAGCGTAATGAGAAGCGTCGGCGTGCGGTCAACAAGGCTGGCGTGCCGATTTATGTTCATTCGCACATCCCGCGTCATGAAGATTCAAACCGTCCGTATGTCGCAATCACGCCGGTGACTGCGGAGGAGTGTGGTCGCGCACTTTCCGATATAAAAGAAATCCGCATTGATACCAATGCCCTTTCAAAAGGAGATTGATTGACAGCAAGTCCCTCGTAGGGGCGCACCTTGCGTGCGCCCTGGTATGCGAAAGACTGTGTGCGCATGAATGATAACGCGAGGGCGCACGCAAGGTGCGCCCCTACGAGCCCGCGGCTCATCCGTTGAGCGCGCGGGCTTCCTCGGCAAGGTCGCGCTCCATTTTGGCGCAGACGAGGCCGCATAGCTGGTCCACCACTGAATCCGCCAGCTCGTAATTCACAAATACCCCGGCGCGCGATTTTTTGACCAGGCGCGCCCCGTGCAGCACCGTCAGGTGCTTCGACACGTTCGCCTGGCTCAGGCCCGTCACCTCGACGAGCTCGCCCACCGACAGGGATCCCTCCTGCAACGCCTGCAGGAGCCGCAGCCGGGACGGCTCGGACAGGGTCGCAAACAACATCGACGCCCTCTGGAGCTGGGGCTCGGAGAGTTTCTTATTTGACTTTTTTTTCACGGACATGGCCCTTGACATATTACTGATTAGTTATATCGTTATAAGTGAAATTGTTTTTTAATCAACCATGAACTCCAGTCAAACACAACCATCATCACGTCTTCGCGTTCTCATCGTCGGCGGTGTCGCGGCGGGTGCCTCCGCGGCGGCCCGCGCGCGCCGTCTTTCCGAGGGCGCGCACATTACCATCATCGAGCGCGGTCCCGATGTTTCCTTTGCCAACTGCGGCCTGCCATACCACATCGGCGGCGAAATCGCAGATCGCTCGCGGCTCGCCCTTCACACGCCCGAAAGCCTCGCGGAGCTTCTTAATGTGGAGGTGCGCACCAGGACGGAGGCCGTCGCCATCGACGCCCGGGGCAGGACGCTTGCCTTGCGCAATCTCGATACGGGCGCGGAGGAGACGCTTTCCTATGACAAGCTGGTGCTGGCGCCCGGCGCCGCCCCGTTGCGTCCTCCGCTGCCCGGCATAGATCTTCCGGCAATCCATACGCTGCGTTCCTTGCAGGACATGGACCGCATCAAGGCGGCGGCGGCCTCCGCCCGGTCGGTCCTGATTGTGGGGGGCGGTTTTATCGGACTGGAAATGGCGGAGCAGTTGCGCCACCTCGAAAAACAGGTGACGCTCGTCGAGACCAACGATCAGGTGCTCCCCCAGGTCGATGCCGAAATCGCCGGGCCGATCGCCTCCACGCTTCGCGCGCATGATGTCGAGCTGGTTCTTGGCGATGCCGCCGAGTCGTTTGCACCGGGGAAACCACCGGCGGGCGACGCGGTTGTCACGCGGCTGAAATCGGGCCGGGAAATCACGGCGGACATGGTGATCCTTTCAATCGGGGTGAAACCCGAAAACGCCCTTGCTTCCGCGGCCGGTCTCGAGCTCGGGGCGCGCGGGGCGATAAAGGTCAACCAGTGGATGCAAACCAGCGATTCGGACATCTATGCGGCGGGCGACGTGGTCGAGGGCGCGGATCGCATTTTTGGCGGTGCGATGCACCTCGCGCTCGGCGGGCCCGCGAATCGCCAGGGGCGGGTCATTGCCGACCATATTTTCCTCGGGCCTGAGAAGGCGCATCCTTATCCCGGGCACATCGGAACCGCCATTGTGCGCGTTTTTGACATGGCCGCCGGGGTCACTGGCTGGACGGAAAAACGTCTGCGCCAGGCGGGCACGGCCTTTGAGTCCACGATTGTCACGGATCATCAACACGCCGGCTACTATCCCGGCGCCACGCCGCTCACGATCAAGCTCCTCTGGTCGCCGTCGGACGGGCGGCTTCTCGGCGCGCAGGCATTCGGCGCAGATGGCGTGGACAAACGCCTTGATGTTCTCGCCACGGCCCTGGCCGGGCGCATGTCCATCGATGAGCTCGCCCAGTTGGAGCTGGCCTACGCGCCGCCCTTTGGCAGCGCCCGCGATGTTGTGAACACGGCCGCGTTCACCGCGCAAAACCAGCGCGACGGCCTTGTCAAAATTGTCCCGAAAATCACCGCCGACCGGCATTTGATCGACGTGCGGCCGCAAGCCGTCGCATCAATCGATCCGCTGCCCGACTCGACCAACATCCCTTTTTCGGACCTGCGCTCCCGCCTCGGCGAATTGGATGCGGGGAAAAAATACGCCGTCACTTGCAGCTTGGGAAAAACCAGCTACTTCGCCGCGCGAATCCTCATGCAGCACGGTTTTGACGTGGTCAGCGTGGCCGGCGGCCTGAAGATGTCCCGGCCCGTCGAGTCCGAAAAAACGCAGCCGCAACCCGCAACCGCCGCGCCGGTTTCGAAAGACGAATTGTTTCCCGAGGACGCGCGGATTGTCGAATCGCTGGATTGCACGGGCATGAGTTGTCCCGGCCCGTTGCTGCAACTCAAGTCCCGGATGGAAACGCTCGCCTCCGGCGCGGAGTTGCATGTGACGGCCTCCGATCCGGGATTCGCGCACGATGTCCGCGCGTTTTGCCGTTCCGCCAATCACGAGCTGCTCGGGGTGAGCAGCGGGAAGGGCGTCATTTCCGCGCGCATTCGCAAAACCGCCGGCGCCTCCATTTCCGCGCCCGCGACATCCTCGCCACAGGCGACCGCGCGCCGCAAGGGAGCCACGGTCGTTGTGTTTTCCGGGGAAATGGACAAAGTCATGGCCTCGCTGGTCATCGCAAACGGCGCCGCGGCGCTCGGCGGCAAAGTCACGATGTTTTTCACCTTCTGGGGGTTGAACGCATTGCGTCGCGAACGCCCCGTGCAAGTCCCGGGGAAAAAGTCGCTGCTCGACCGGATGTTTTCGTGGATGCTGCCGAGAGGCCTGTCGCGACTGCCCCTGTCCAAAATGAACTTCGGCGGCGCGGGCCGGGCCATGATGAAACACCAGATGGCCGGCAAAAACCTGCCAAATCTCGCCGGTTTGCTGGGCTCGGCCAAAATGTCGGGCGTGCGATTTGTGGCCTGCACCATGTCGATGGAGGCGATGGGAATACAACCCGAGGAGTTGATTGACGGAGTCGAGTTTGGCGGAGTCGCCGACTATCTCGATTCCGCCGAACTCTCCGGCACCAACCTCTTCGCGTAAAAGCAAGCAGCCGTGTGGGGGCGCACCTCGCGTGCGCCCTGGTGCGCGAAAGACGGGGCGCGCATGTATGCACAAAACGGGCGAACACAAGGGCGCACGCAAAGTGCGCCCCCACGATTCAGCTCGGATTGCCATCACTCACCGAGCACGAACGGCTGATAATTATCACGATTAATCACAGTATAGTTGGCGTTGGGATAATTGGTTGAAAAGGCGCCGGGTATTTTCGTGCGAGCGTCGCCCCATTTGAATTCGTAAGCGCGCAGGACGGACGCAGGCACGGCGGCTGTTGAACCGGCTCCACCGAGCTCTTCAATCAGGTCGATTTCCTGCCCGTCGTAGGTGCGCCAAAAGTAGTGCGCTTTGTTTTGGAAGAGATAGGCGTTTTGTTTGCGCCGTTCGGAAATGAGGTAGCTTTCCCAAAGCTGCCCGACGTCGTTGCGAAGAGCGAGCGGGCTCAGATTGCCGATGATCGCGTTGCGGATGCCGTTATCATAAAAATACCACTTCGACGTCTTGCGGATTTCCTTGCGCAAGTTGCGCGAAAAGGCGCCGAGGCGGTAAATGACAAAAACCTGGGTGAGCAAATCGAGATATTTTTCGACGGTGTTTCGGCTTAGGCCGAGTTGCGTGCCGAGTTCGTCGTAGGAGACTTCAGCACCGGTTTGAAAGGCGACAAGGCGCAGGAGATCACGCATTTTCGATGCGTTTTTGATGCCGTCGATTGAGAGAATGTCTTTTAGCAAATAAGCGTTAACGATATCGGCCAGATAGGCTTTTTTTTCGCCGGCGTCCGTCATGCCAACGATTTCGGGATAGGAGCCATGGACAAGGCGGTCTTCGAGGTGCTGGCGTGTTTCGAGGGTGTTTTCGGCGGGCGAGAGCTCGGCCTGGCTGAAAGGGAACAAGTGGAACGCGGTGCTGCGCCCGACGAGAGGCTCGCCCGCATGGTGCAGAAGGTCGAAGGATGAGGAGCCGCTTGCGATGACTTTGACGCCTTTGATTTCGTCGAGGATGAGTTTTAGTTTTTGCCCAATGCCGGGAATGCTTTGGGCCTCGTCGATGACGAGCAAATCGATGCCGCTGAGGAGCCGAGCGTAATTGGCGGCGGTGCGTTGTTCAAGCAAGGCGTGGGTGTCGAGGTCGTCTCCATTGAGGGAGAGCGTTTTGCCGTCAAAGTTTTCGAGGATGCTCCGAAGCAAGACCGTTTTTCCAACGCGGCGCGCGCCAAACAGCAACGCGGCTTTGTTCGGACGCAGGCTTTTGCGGATTTTATCCTCAAGGAGACGTGGTATGATTTGCATTGCTGCGCAAGATTGGGAGTTTGGAGCTTTGAAGGATTTACTAGTAAATTTTTCAATGCAATGAAGAAATTAGCATTAAATCTTTCATTTAATTGACAAAAACGCTGATTTTGAGCGATCAGACAAAACGGTGCGGGCGCCAGATTCATGAGTGAGGCGTTTACGCAGTCTGATTAAACCGTGTCTTCCGCGTTGAATCCATATCTCAAATTTTGCGGCGCTCATTTTTCCCTATCGACAAACACCGGTCATGCGTGTTTTAGGAACCCCTTCCCTTCTTTCCACACCATGCTCATCCATCACGGCTCCTCCGCTCTCTCCGAATTTCGCCTCGCCAAACTCCGGCAGGACCTGGCCGACGCCGGCGTGCCGGTCGCCCGCATCTCCGCGCAATTCATCCACATCGCCGAACTTGCCGACCCCGCCGCAAAATCCCTCTCCGCCGACGAGCAAGCCGTTTTCGAAAAAATCCTCACCTACGGACCCGCGGACTCCGGCAGTTCCGCAACCCGCAATCCCCAATCCGCACACTACATCGTCACCCCGCGCCCCGGCACCATTTCGCCGTGGTCCTCCAAGGCCACCGGCATCGCGCATATTTGCGGACTCGCCGCTATCAAGCGCATCGAACGCGTCATCGCCTACACCTTCGAATTCGCACCCGGCACGCCGGACACATTCCGCATTCCGCAATCCGCGTTCCGCATTTTCTCGGATCGCATGACGCAGGCCGTCTTTGAAAAACTCGACGACCTCACCGCGCTTTTCTCGCACGAAGCCCCCCGTCCGCTCACGACCATTCCCGTCCTCGCGCAAGGCCGCGCCGCGCTCGTCGAGGCCAACCAAACCCTCGGCCTCGCGCTCGCCGAGGACGAAATCGACTACCTCGTCAACGCCTTCACCGGCCTCAAGCGCGACCCCAACGACATTGAGCTCATGATGTTTGCGCAGGCCAACTCCGAGCACTGCCGCCACAAAATTTTCAACGCCACCTGGGACATCGACGGCCAGCCGCAGGACCGCTCGCTGTTCCAGATGATCAAGAACACCTACCAGCTCCACAGCGACGGCATCCTCTCCGCCTACAAGGACAACTCCGCCGTCATCGAGGGCACCCGCGCCGCCCGTTTCTTCCGCGACCCCGCCACCGGCGAATACATCACGCGCGAGGAGGACATCCACATCATGTGCAAGGCCGAGACGCACAACCACCCCACGGCCATCTCGCCGTTCCCCGGCGCGTCGACCGCCGCCGGCGGCGAAATCCGCGATGAAGGCGCCACGGGCCGCGGCGCCCGCCCCAAGGCCGGACTCACCGGCATCAGTGTGTCCAATCTTCAAATACCCGGCGCGCTCCAGCCCTGGGAAAAGGACAACGGCAAACCCGGCCGCATCGTCAGCGCGCTCGACGTCACAATCGACGGCCCGCTCGGCGCCGCCGCGTTCAACAACGAATTCGGACGCCCAAGCATCAACGGCTACTTCCGCACCTTCGAGCAAGCCGTCCCCGCCGCCAAACCCGCCTCTCCTGACTCCTCTCTCCTGACTCCTGACTCCTCCACCGCAGCGGAGCTGCGGGGTTATCACAAACCCATCATGCTCGGCGGCGGCCTCGGCAACATCCGTCCGGCGCACATCAAGAAAGGCGTGATCAACCCCGGCGACCACATCGTCGTCATCGGCGGCCCCGCGATGCTCATCGGTCTCGGCGGCGGCGCGGCCAGCTCGATGGCCGGCGGAAGCGGCAGCGACGACCTCGATTTTGCCAGCGTCCAGCGCGACAACGCCGAAATGCAATGCCGCTGCCAGGAAGTCATCGACCACTGCTGGGCGCTCGGCGACGACAACCCGATCGCCTTCATCCACGACGTCGGCGCGGGCGGCGTGAGCAACGCCATCCCCGAGCTCGTCAACGACGGCGGCCGCGGCGGCCGCGTCAACCTGCGCGCCCTC
This sequence comes from Ereboglobus sp. PH5-5, assembly GCF_029504805.1. Lineage (NCBI taxonomy): Bacteria > Pseudomonadati > Verrucomicrobiota > Opitutia > Opitutales > Opitutaceae > Ereboglobus > Ereboglobus sp. PH5-5. Next base: position 76,621 of record NZ_JAQFIT010000013.1, read on the forward strand.
CCCAACGACGAGCCGGGCATGTCGCCCCTCGAAATCTGGTGCAACGAATCGCAGGAACGCTACGTGCTCGCCATCCCCGCCGCGCGCATCGAAACCTTCAAGGCCCTCTGCGCCCGCGAACGCTGCCCCTACGCCATCGTCGGCGCCGTCACCGAGGAAAAACAACTCGTCATCGAGGACCCGCACTTCAAAAACACACCCATCGACCTGCCCCTCGAAGTCCTCCTCGGCAAACCCCCGCGCATGCACCGCAGCGAAAAAACGCTCGTCCGCCCGCAGCGCCCGCTCGACCTCGGCGGCACCACGCTCGCCGAAGCCGCGCGCCGCATCCTCGCGCACCCCGCCGTCGCCGACAAAACCTTCCTCATCACCATCGGCGACCGCAGCGTCACCGGCCTCATCTCTCGCGACCAGTTGGTCGGCCCCTGGCAGGTGCCCGTCGCCGATTGCGGCGTGACCGCCACCGCGTTCGACACCTTCGCCGGCGAAGCCATGGCCATGGGCGAGCGCACACCCGTCGCCGTCAACAACGCCCCCGCCTCCGCGCGCCTCGCCGTCGGCGAAGCGCTCACCAACCTCGCCGCCGCCAGCATCCCCGACCTCGGCCGCGTCAACCTCTCCGCAAACTGGATGGCCGCGCCCGCGCATTCCGGCGACGCCGCCGACCTCTACGCCGCCGTGCGCGCCGTTGGCATGGAACTCTGCCCCGCGCTCGGCATCACCATCCCCGTCGGCAAGGACTCCCTGAGCATGGCCACCGCGTGGACGGAAAAAGACGCCGCCACCGGCAAGGAAACACGCAAGAGCGTCATCTCCCCCATCTCGCTCATCGTCTCCGCCTTCGCGCCCGTTGCCGACATCCGCAAAACACTCACCCCGCAACTCGCCACCACCGGGGAAGCCGGCGACGACACCACGCTCCTGCTCATCGACCTCGGTCGCGGCAAAAACCGCCTCGGCGGCAGCATCCTCGCGCAAACCCTCTCGCAAATGGGCGAGTCCACGCCCGACGTGGACAACCCCGCCGACCTGAAAAATTTCTGGAACGCGATCCAGCAACTCAACGCGCAGGACAAAATCCTCGCCTACCACGACCGCAGCGACGGCGGCCTCTTCGCCACCGTCACCGAAATGGCCTTTGCCGGAAACACCGGCGTGGACCTCGCGATCCCCGGCGGCGCGACAACGCCATCCGACCTCTTCGCGCAATATTTCTCCGAGGAACTCGGCGCCGTCATCCAAATTCGCACCGCGGATTTCGACGACGTCCACAGCGTCCTCCTCGAGCACGGACTCGAAGACTGCACCCGCGCGATCGGACGGCCCAACAACGACAAAACGCTCCGCATCCTCGACGATGTTGGCGGCAAGGAAATCTACGCGGAAAAAATCCACGCCCTCCGCGCCATCTGGAGCGACACCACCCGCCAGATCTCCGCCCTCCGCGACAACCCCGCCTGCGCCGAGTCCGAATACCAACTCAAACTCGACCCCGCCAACCCCGGCATCACGCCGAAAGTCACATTTGATTACACGACCGTCAGCGCCACAAAAACCCGTCCCCGCATCGCCATCCTCCGCGAGCAAGGCGTGAACGGCCACGTCGAAACCGCCGCCGCCTTCACCCGCGCGGGCTTTTCGGCAATCGACGTCCACATGACCGACATCCTCAGCGGACGCGTCAGCCTGCGCGATTTCCGCGGCCTCGCGGCATGCGGCGGCTTCAGCTTTGGCGACGTGCTTGGCGCCGGCGAAGGCTGGGCCAAGAGCATCCTCTTCAACGCCCGCGCCCGCGATGAGTTCTCCGCCTTCTTCGCGCGCCCCGACACCTTTGCCTTTGGCGTGTGCAACGGCTGCCAGATGATGAGCAACCTCCACAGCATCATCCCCGGCGCGGAAAACTGGCCGCGTTTCGTGAAAAACAAATCCGAAAGCTACGAAGCGCGCCTCGTGTCCCTCCTCATTGAAAAATCCCCGAGCATCCTGCTCGCCGGCATGGAAGGCTCGGTCCTCCCGGTCGCCGTTTCGCACGGCGAAGGCTACGCCGAGTTCCCGAGCGCGGCCGCGGCCGACGCGTTCAGCGCAAGCGGCCTCGTCGCCGCGCGCTATGTGGACAACCACCACCGCGCGACGGAGCAATACCCGCTCAACCCGAACGGCAGCCCGCACGGCATCAACGCGCTCACGACGCGCGACGGCCGCGTCACCATTCTCATGCCGCACCCCGAGCGCGTGCACCGCACCGTGCAAATGAGCTGGCACCCGAAATCCTGGCTCAAGCACGACGACTCCCCCTGGATGCGCCTCTTCCGCAACGCCCGCGCCTGGGTGGATTGATTCGTGATCGCCCGGCTTAAATCGACCTGAACCGATTCAGGTCGATTTGAGCCGAACCGCAGCATGACAAGTCTCGCCCGCAAATGCTTCGGCGCGAGACATTATTGTTGACCATCCGGTTTCGATGGCGGTTGTTTTTGCGCTGTTTTTCCCCATGAACAATACACCCGAGCAATTGAAGACAAAGACTGGTCGTCCCCGTTTATCACCGCTGGCAATCCTGGCATGGGCCGTTGTGGCCGTGCTGCTGGGAATCTCGGCAAGCATCATCGCGCTGGCGCGAGGCGAGCCGATCAACGCCATTTGGATTGTGATCGCGTCGGTGTGCGTGTTCGCGCTGGCGTATCGTTTTCACTCGTCGTGGCTGATGGCAAAGGTGCTGACGCTCGACGACATGCGCGCCACGCCCGCGGTCGCGAAGAGCGACGGGCACGATTTTGTGCGCACGCACAAGTGGGTGGTGTTCGGTCACCACTTCGCGGCGATCGCCGGGCCCGGGCCGCTGGTGGGACCGGTGCTCGCGGCGCAATTCGGTTATCTGCCGGGACTGTTGTGGATTCTGGTCGGCGCGACGCTGGGCGGCGCGGTGCACGATTCGCTTATTTTGTTTTGCTCGATTCGGCGCGGCGGAAAATCGCTCGGGCAAATGGTGCGCGACGAGGTCGGCACGTTCGCGGGCGTGGTGGCGTTGATCAGCACGGTGGCGATTTTGATCATAATCATCGCGGTGCTTTCGCTCGTCGTGGTGAAGGCGCTCGCGGAAAGTCCGTGGGGTTTGTTCACGATTCTGGCGACGATTCCGATCGCGATGGTCATGGGCGTGGGACTGAAATCCGGCAAGGTGCACGTGGGCGCGGTGAGCGTGTTCGGCGTGGTGATGCTGATCCTGTCGGTGTTTGCCGGAAAATGGATTCAGGGCACAGCACTCGAGGGCTGGCTGACGCTTGGCGGCGTGCCGCTGGCATGGGGAATCATGGGTTACGGTTTGCTGGCGAGCGTGCTGCCGGTGTGGTTGCTGCTGGCGCCGCGCGATTACCTGAGCACGTTCATGAAAATCGGCGCGGTGGCGATGCTGGGCGTGGCGATTGTGTTTCTCGCGCCGACGCTGCACATGCCCGCGCTGACCAAGTTCACCGACGGCACGGGGCCGGTGTTCGCGGGCAAGGTGTTTCCGTTTTGTTTTATCACGATCGCGTGCGCGGCGATCTCGGGTTTTCACGCGCTGATCTCGTCGGGCACGACGCCCAAGCTGCTCGCGCGCGAAAGGGACATCCGCGTGGTGGGCTACGGCGCGATGATCACCGAAATGCTCGTCGGCGTGATGGCGCTGGTCGCGGCGTGCGCGATGCAGCCGGGCGAATATTTCTCAATTAACATGACCGGCACCGCCGCCGAGGTGACGTCCAAGGTGACCGAGCTCGGCTTCCCCGTGAGCGAGGAGCAGATGGCGAAACTCGCGTCGGATGTCGGCGAAAAAACAATGATCGGACGCGCGGGCGGCGCGCCGACGTTTGCCGTGGGCATGGCGCGGATTTTCTCGAACGTGTTCAAGGATCCCACGGCGATGTCGCTGTGGTATCACTTCGCGATCATGTTCGAGGCGCTGTTCATATTAACGACGATCGACGCGGGCACGCGGGTGGGGCGGTTTCTTGTGCAGGACTTGCTCGGCTCGGTGTGGAAGCCGCTCGGCAACACAAAATCCTCCGCGGCGAACTGGGCCGCGAGCGTGTTGTTCGTGGCGGCGTGGGGATGGTTTTTGTATCAGGGCGTGGTCGATCCGCACGGCGGCATCAATTCGCTCTGGCCGATCTTTGGCGTGGCCAATCAGTTGCTCGCCGTGATCTCGCTTTCGCTCGGCGCGACGGTGCTCATCAAGATGGGGCGTGCGCGTTACGTGTGGGTGGCGTTCCTGCCGCTGGCGTGGTTGTTGTCGGTGACGATGACGGCGGGCTGGCAAAAGATTTTCGCCGCCGATCCGCGCCTCGGGTTCCTGAGCGCGGCGCGCGGGTTGAATGAAAAAATCGCCGCGGGCCTCGGTTCGCCCGAGCAAGTCGCGGTTTGGAAGCATCTCGTTTTTAACAACTACGTGAACACGGGCGTGACGGCGATTTTCATGGTGCTCGTGCTGCTCATCGTCGGCGCCAGCGCGCGCTGCTGGTGGCTCATGCTGGTGAAGGGGCAAAAGCTGCCGCTGCATGAGGACTCGCGCGTCGAGGTGGCGGCGGAAGGGTGAGACGCTTTCGCCGGAGTGTTTGTTTGCGCATGAGACGCTGATTGCGAAAGAGCGTCTCATGACAAAACGAATTGCGCGGACGCCTTGGCAAGCGGCTTGAAATTCGGCGGGACGAAGACTCAGGGAGTGTTTTTCAAAAAAAACGTGCAGCCGGTGCGCCAACCGCTATGTTGCCGACATCATGGCAAATAGCAACGGACGCATTCTTGTCACCGGCGGCGCCGGATTTATCGGCAGCGCGCTCATCTGGGCGCTCAACAAACGCGGCTTCACCGACATCGTCGTCACCGACATTCTCGGCCAGGAGGAGAAGTGGAGGAACCTCGTTCCGTTGAAATTCAGCGACTATATTGAGGCGGATGTATTCAGAAAAAAGATACACGAGACGCCGTCCGTGCTTGGGAAATTCGCCACCGTGTTTCACCTCGGCGCGTGCTCGGCCACGACCGAGAAAAACGCATCCTACCTCGTGGACAACAATTACGAGACGACCAAGGAGCTCGCCGGCTGGGCGCTGGCGCAGCAAGCGCGCTTCATCTACGCGTCGTCCGCGGCCACCTACGGCGACGGCGCGCGGGGCATGGATGACAAAAATGACAACATTTCCGAACTGCGCCCGCTCAACATGTATGGTTATTCGAAACACATGTTCGATCTCTACGCGCAACGGCACGGTCTGCTCGATCGCATCGTGGGCGTGAAGTATTTTAATGTTTTTGGCCCCAACGAAGACCATAAGGGCGAGATGCGCAGCCTTGTGAACAAGGCCTACCAGCAAATCCTCTCGACCGGCCGGGTGCAGCTTTTCAAGAGCCACAAACCCGAATACAAGGACGGCGAGCAGATGCGCGATTTCCTCTATGTGAAAGACGCCGTCGAAATGACGATTCACTTCGCCGAAACCGCGACCGGCGGCGGCGGTCTTTACAACCTCGGCTCCGGCGAGGCAAACACATGGCTCACGCTTACGAATGCGATTTTCTCCGCGCTCGGAAAGAATCCCAAGATTGACTTTATCGACATGCCGGAAGTCCTGCGCGGCAAATACCAGTATTACACCTGCGCCGACATTTCGAAACTGCGCGCCAGCGGTTACGAAAAACCGCTCACACCGCTTTCAGAGAGCGTGCGCGACTACGTGCAAAACTACCTGGTGACCGGCAAAAAGCTGGGAGAGTGAAGATCCTCGGGGTAAGCAGCGAGGCATTGTAAGGGCGGGCTCCGGCCTGTCTGTGCGCAATCGGAGTCCGTTCGTTTTTCAAACCGGACGACACAGAGGTCGTCCCTCCATCACAAAACATGCTTCGAGATATTGAACTTGTTTTAAATAAAAAAAGGGGCGTCGTTTGCGACGCCCCTGCCCTTGCGCATGAAACTTGCGCCTTAGATAAAGTGGAGGACGATATAGATGATACCGGTGATGATCGCCGCGATGCCGAGCTTGCCTTGGTAAGGAGCGACTTTTGCCAGCATTTCCTGACCCTTTGCCTGGGCCTCAGGACTCTTGGAAATCGCGTGTTTGGCGACCAAGTTGTATCCCATGATAAAACCAAGACCGATTTCAACGATGGATATGGCAAGGAAAATAACCCATGTTATAATCCCCCAAGTGCCGCTGCTAAGCAGACTTAGCGAACGAATTACGCGGTAAAGCGTCCAAATGCCCCAAATGAGGGCGACAACGCCGATCCAGCCCATGTAGGGGGCGACTTTGTCAAAGAGTTCCTTGGCGTTTGGCTTTTTGGCCAACACGAGCGAAGGGATTGCCAGCAGGCCAAGTATGATAATTACGATTCCGTATAGCATGATTTTGTTGTAGTGTAGTTTGCGTTGAGGGTTGTGGAAAACGATTGATGACTTATTGAAACGCAAATGCAGTTTCATCTGCCGGATCACTCGCACTTCTGAGAAGAAGATGGTCAAAAATGTGTTAAACCATTTACACTAAGCCAACCCAAAATTCATGGAAACGGCGGCAATATTTCCACATCCGCCAGTGGCAAATGGAAGGGTTTTTAATAATTTTGGAGATGTTTGTCTCTCGGATATTGACCCAACGGGCATAAAAAAAACCGCCTGTTCCCAGGCGGTTTTGATTCAAAATGCTGTTGTGTGTTATTCGACTGACACGACCTTGGTCTTGGCCCACTCGTCACCGAGGCGCAGGCCGGTTTCCTTGTTCTTGATAAGAACGCAGTAGAGCTCAACCAAGCCGAAGAACGGGATGAGCAACACAACCTGACGGATGGCGCAAGGGCCCCATTGACCGGCCATCGACTGACCGTCTGCCGTAACACATTTGATTTTCATCAGTTTACGACCCACGCTCTGGCCGCCGAGAAACGGAAGCGCGTCCTTCGTGAAAAAGTAAATCAGACCGACGATCGGTATGCAGATAATAACGCCATCGATAATGTAAGCTATGAGTCGGTTAACAAATGTTGCAGGTTTCATATAGTAGGTGTGGTGGATAAAGTCCGCATATAAATGCAACATGACCCTTTGATGGCAAGGATGTTTATTTGCGTTTAGAAACAATTGCCCGGCAACGCCGCATGTTAACAGTCCCTGAATCGCCTTAAAAAGGCATCACGCACGGAGCCCGCGAAATCAATTTTTACCGTCAACTGTGCGTCTGGTTGCGGATGCGCGCCGCCGCAGGGATAACCTTTGAGAAACGCTTGGCCCAAACTCCTCCTTTCCCATGAAAACACAAACCCGCATCGCACTCGCATGTTTGCTGATGGCATCCGCGCTCGCCGCCCAGACTCCTTCGCAAACCGCCACTGTCATCATTCGCGCTGACCAGCCCGGCCCGGTTATCAATCGCAACATCTACGGACACTTCGCCGAGCACTTGGGACGTTGCATTTATGAGGGCATTTGGGTCGGCGAGGATTCTTCCATCCCAAACACGCGCGGCATTCGCAACGACGTCGCCGCCGCACTGCGCGAACTCAACATCCCGGTGCTGCGCTGGCCGGGCGGCTGTTTTGCCGACGAATATCATTGGAAGGACGGCATAGGCCCGCGCGAGAAACGCCCCGCGATGATCAACACGCACTGGGGCGGAGTCGTGGAAAACAACCACTTCGGCACGCACGAATTCATGGACCTGTGCGAGCAAATCGGCGCCGATCCCTATGTGTGCGGCAATGTCGGCAGCGGCACCGTGCAGGAAATGATGGAGTGGGTCGAATACATGACTTCCGACGCCGATTCACCAATGGCAAACCTCCGTCGCGCCAACGGCCGCGACAAACCGTGGAAACTCCCCTACTTCGGCGTGGGCAACGAAAGCTGGGGTTGCGGCGGCAACATGACGCCGGAGTTTTATGCCGACCAATACAAACGCTACAACACATTCGTCAAAAACTACCCCGGCAGTAAAATCTATCGCATCGCCTGCGGCGCGAACGGCGGCGATTTCAACTGGACGGAAGTGCTCATGAAAAACGCAAGCCGCCGCATGAACGGCCTCTCGCTGCACTACTACACGCTCCCCACCGGCAATTGGAAAACGAAAGGCTCCGCCACCGATTTCGACGAGGCCGGCTACATCGCCACGCTCGTCAACACGCTCAAAATGGACAGTCTCATAGCGAAGCACGCCGCGATCATGGACAAATATGATCCGCAAAAACGCATCGGCATGATCATCGACGAATGGGGCATCTGGACGGATGTCGAGCCGGGCACCGAGCCGGGTTTCCTTTACCAGCAAAACTCGATGCGCGACGCGATCATCGCCGCGCTCAACTTCAACATTTTCCACGCCTACGCGGACCGCGTTGCGATGACGAACATCGCTCAAACGATCAACGTGCTCCAGGCCATGATTCTCACGGACAAGGGAAAAATGGTCCTCACGCCGACCTACCACGTATTCAATATGTATAAAGCGCACCAAGGAGCGGCCTCGCTGCCCCTCGCGCTTTCGACTCCGAATTATGAGCACGGAGGCAAAACAATCCCCGCGGTCAGCGCCACCGCCTCGCGCGCCAAAGACGGCAAAATCCACATCAGCCTCGTGAACACAAATCCGAGCGCCCCCGCAACCGTGCGCTGTGAAATCGCAGGCCTCGAAAAACAGCCTAAAGTTATATCGGGGCAATTGCTGACCGCGCCTGCCATCAATAGCGTGAACACCTTCGACTCGCCGCGAGTTGTGGAGCCGAAGGCGTTTTCCGATTCGAAAATCGCGGACGGAACATTGACAATCACCCTGCCCGCAAAAGCCATCGTGACGCTGGTTGTGGAGTAAAGGCCGATTTTTACCAAAGACTGCTCAATGCCCCGCGACAACAGCTTTGTCGCGGGGTGTTTTTTGTAAAAATCATGTCGAATGCATTTTTTTTAAAAAAAAGGTATTGACGAAACGCACACGAGGGCTTTCTTCTTAATCAAGATTTTTCATTTCTCCCGCATAGCGGGAGTTTTGGGGTAACTAAGAAAGCAAATGGCCGGTCGCTTAGGGGTAGGCGACCGGCCAACTTTTTTTCAAGTTTTGTTTCCCTCGGGAAAAATCACGAGCGCGCTTCGTGCTCAAAACCAAATGCGCAAAAGTCGTTTACTGGCACTTCATTGCGCTTATTTTTATCCCGCTCGCGAATGGGATTTTTTACCTTTTAGGTGTCGCCAATGGTAGGGCGAACCGTCCCGGTGAGCCGCAACATCCCCGGCTCACCGGGACGGTTCGCCCTACCAAAAGGCGTTTCATAAACCGAAACAGCTCTAAAGGCCAAAATGGCGCACAAACGCTATCACACCTCGATGAGGTCTTTTTCAGTGCGGAGGTTTTTGATGATGAACTCCTGGCGTTCGGGAGTGTTTTTGCCCATGAAAAAGCTCAAAAGCTGATCGCTGTTGTGGACGTGCTCGAGCGTGACTTTTTCGAGGCGGATGTCCTCGCCAATGAAATCCTTGAACTCGCCGGCTGAGATTTCACCGAGGCCTTTGAAGCGTGTGGTTTCGGCGGTCTGGCCGAGTTTTTTCAGGGCGCTTTGTTTTTCGGCTTCGTTGTAACAGTAAATGGTTTCCTTTTTGTTGCGCACGCGGAAGAGCGGAGTTTCGAGGAAGAAGACGTGGCCGTTGGTGATCAACTCCGGGAAAAATTGGAGGAAAAAGCTGAGGATGAGCAGGCGGATGTGCATGCCGTCCACGTCGGCGTCGGTCGCGACGATGATTTTGTTGTAGCGGAGGCTGTCGAGGCCGTCCTCGATATTGAGGGCGCTTTGGAGGAGGTGAAACTCCTCGTTTTCGTAGATGATCTTTTTGGTGAGGCCGTAGGTGTTGAGGGGTTTGCCGCGGAGGGCGAAGACTGCCTGCGTCTGCACGTTGCGGCAGGAGGTGAGGGAGCCGGCGGCGGAATCGCCCTCGACGATAAAGAGGGAGCTGTCCTCGGCGCGCTTGTCTTTGCTGTCGAGGTGCACGCGGCAGTCGCGGAGTTTTTTGTTGTGAAGGGAGGCCTTTTTGGCGCGCTCGCGGGCGATGTTGCGGATGCCGGCGAGTTCCTTGCGCTCGCGTTCGCTGTCCTCGATTTTGCGCTTGATGGCGTCGGCCGCCTCGGGGTTGCGGTGCAGGTAGTTGTCGAGGTGTTGCTGGAGAAAACTGGTGACAAAATTCCGGATGGTGGGGGCGTTTTTCTCGGGGGAGGTGGTGACCGATCCGAGCTTGGTTTTGGTTTGCGACTCGAAGATGGGTTCCATCACGCGAACAGAAACGGCGGCGACGATGGACTGGCGAATGTCGGCGGCCTCGTAGTCCTTCTTGAAGAAGTTGCGGACAGTGGTGACGACGCCCTCCTTGAAGGCGGTGAGGTGCGTGCCGCCCATGGTAGTTTGCTGGCCGTTGACAAAGGAGTAGTATTCCTCGCCGTAGTGGGCGCCGTGGGTCATGGCGATTTCAATGTCCTCGCCTTCGAGGTGAATCATGGGGTAAAGCGGCTCGCCGGTGAGCTTTTTGGCAAGCAAGTCCTTGAGGCCGTTTTCGGAGCGGAAATTTTTACCGTTGAAGCTGAGGGTAAGGCCGCGGTTGAGGTAGGCGTAGTTCCAGAGCATTTCCTCTATGAACTCGGAGCGGAAGCGGAAGTCCTTACCGAAAAGAGCCTCGTCGGGCGTGAACTCGACAAGCGTGCCGTTGCGTTCGCCAGGCGGGGTGTTGACGACCTTGCCGTCCTTTTTGAGTTTGCCCTGGTAGAATTCGACGAGGCGCGACTTGCCGTCGCGGATGGCCTGGGCGCGGTATTCGAGGGAGAGGGCGTTGACGGCTTTTTGGCCGACACCGTTGAGGCCGATGGCCTTCTTGAAGGTTTCGGAGTCGTATTTCGCGCCGGTGTTGATAATGGAGACGCACTCGACGAGTTTGCCGAGGGGAATGCCGCGTCCGTAATCGCGCACGTAGATGGAACGGTCGGCGAGGTGAATTTCGACGCGCTTGCCGAAGCCCATCGTGAATTCGTCGATGGCGTTGTCGATGGTTTCCTTGATGAGCACGTAGATGCCGTCGTCGGGATGGGAGCCGTTGCCGAGGCGCCCGATATACATGCCGGGGCGCAGGCGGATGTGCTCGAGGGCGGAGAGTGTCTTGATGGATTTTTCGTCGTAAGTGGCGGACATGTGCGAAAAAGAGAAGAAGTGTGAGTGGTGAAGTGTGAAAAATAGCGCGTTTGGCGTCGGGCGGGTTGCCGCCCGGACGGAAAAACGAAAACAAATAATCGTTCGGCTGAGAGCCCGCGGGGCAAGATGTTTTGCACAAATCCACCAGAATTGCCCTTGCGATCTGCGGCACCGTGCCACCGTGCCACTGGTTTTCAGTTGCCATGGCGCGGCTTGGGCGTGATTTGTTCTGCGAACCCCGTTTTACCCTTGGACAATGAAAAACCAGCCACGAATACGCCGAGTCGCTTGAAGGAATTGGCGGCGACTGAGCGTCCACAGGAACGACTGCAACGGCTGGGAGCGGGGGCGTTGAGCGATGTGGAGTTGTTGGCGATGCTGTTGCGGAGCGGAACGCGCGGGCATGATGTGCTAACACTCGCCGGGGCGTTGTTGCGCGAGGCGGGATCACTGGGGGCGTTGATTGGCTGGAGGGAAAACGATTTCAAGAAACTGAAGGGAATCGGGCGCGTGAAGGCGTTGCAGTTGTTAACGGTAATGGAAGTGGCGCGACGGGTGCTGGCGCAGCAAAACGGCGCGGCTCCGGTATTCGACAAGGGTGATGGGGTGGCGGCATATATGAGGCCGTTTTGCGCGGGGGCGGAGGTGGAGAAGTTTTGGATTTTGTGTCTGAACCGAAAAAACCGGCTGCTAAAACTGGTGGAGCTTTCATCGGGGACGGCGACGCAGGCGCTAGCGGGAACGCGCGAGATTTTTCGCGAGGCGTTGCGCGAGGGCGCGGTGGGTATCATTTGCGTGCACAATCATCCGAGCGGCGACCCGATGCCGAGCGCGCAGGATATCCAGACGACGCGGCAGATTCGCGAGGGTGCGAGGGTGCTTGGCGTGGATTTGGTTGACCACGTAATCGTGGGCGAGGCGGCAAACGACCCTGCCGGCGCGGGATGGTATTCGTTCAAGATGGCGGGGCTGCTGTGACTGCGTGAAAGCTCGTTGCAATCAATGCTGCAATTGGCGCCGGCTCGCGACTCATTTTGCCTCGTCGCGTCTGATCCGGTCGTGGTTATGGCATCATATTCCTTCGCACTTCGCATGCTTGCGCGGGTCTCAAGCTTTCCCAACTCTTCAAGCCGGTTTCGGTTCTCAACTTTTTCCCAACAGTTTTTCAACGAATGATTTTGTCGCGTTTTTTCTCCACATTCGCACCCGCCTTTTTGCTCGCGGGTGTTTTTTCGGGATGCGTCGCGTTTGCCGAGCTGCCGCCCGGGATTGCCGCGCCCAAGGGAGCGGATGCGCCACCACCCGCGCAATTCGTTCCCGTGCCGGTCAAACCCAAGCAACACCCGCAACTCGACACCGAAAAAGCCGATCGTGAATTGCGCGAAATCGTTGCCGCGCAAAATACTATTTTCGCCGAGGCCGAGGCGGCGGGCGCCAATTTTGACCGCGACAGTTTCCGCTCAAAATTGCAGCAACTCACCCATCGCTACGACAAGTTGCTCCGCATGAACCCCAATTACGTGCCGGGCTGCGTCGCCTACGGGCTCCTGCTGGACAAAATCGGCATGAGCCGCGAAGGAGCCGCGTTCATGTATAAGGCCAACGAACTCGACGACAAAATCCCCGTCGTGAAAAACCAGCTCGGCAATTTCTGCGCCGAGGAGGGCCGCCCGCTCGAAGCCTACATATTCTACAACGCCGCCATAGCGCTCGCCCCGCAAGAACCGCTTTATTATCATCAGCTCGGCACGCTGCTCGCCGAGGCGCGCGATATTTTTCTGAAGGAACAACCCGAAATGTGGTCGCGCTCGACAATCGACCAGGCCATGCAAGCCGCCTTCCTGCAAGCCACCGAGCTCACCCCCGGCGACTGGCGATACGCCTACCGTTACGGCCTTTCGTTTTACGACCTCCAAACCGGCGAATGGGAAGCCGCGTTGCAATTCTGGGAAGTCTTCGAGACAAAACTCAAACCCGGCATCGAGCAACAAGTCTGCCGCATCCACCAGGCAAAAGCCCTCGGCCAGCTCCGCCGTCTCAAGGACGCGCAAATCAAACTCGACACCGTGACCGCCGATGAACTCCTCACGCAAAAAATGTCGGCCGTGCTGGAAATCGACGCCCTGCGCAAAAAAGGCGTCGCAGACCAAAGCGAGCCGGCAAAAGAGGAAAAAGCTGAGCCGCAAAAAACCGCGCCAACTATTGATAAGCCGGATGAAGCACCCAAGGAAACTGCATCAACTCGGGAGAAAGAGGAAAGCTGACTGAGCAAACCGGAGGCGATCTGGGATTCAATTTTGTAAGGGCGCACCTCGCGTGCGCATCCACAAAGAGGGCGAACATGAGGGCGCGCACAAGGTGCGCCCCCACAATTGCGCTTGATCAAAACTTGCTGGAGAGTGTGACCAGATAATCCACCATAAAGGAAAAATGGCACCAAAGAACACGCCACCAACTGAACACCGGCCTTGCTTTGCGCACAATCCATGCGTCGGCGCGCATTTCGGATTTCACACTTGGCCGCGCTGTGTCCACATTGCACGGATATGATTTCCAACCGCGACACCATCGCCGCGCTCGCCACGCCGCTCGGCACATCGGCAATCGCCATCGTGCGCGCGAGCGGGCCGGATTGTGCCGCCATCGCCCGCGACGCGCTCGCCCTCCCCCACCCTCCCCAACCCCGCGTCGCCACCCATGCGGATTATCGCAACCGTTCCGGCGCGCTGCTGGATGATGTCGTCGCCATCTATTACGCCGCGCCCAACTCCTACACGGGCGATGACATTCTCGAAATCTCCTGCCACGGAAACCCTTTCATTGCCCAAAAAATCCTCGAAGACCTTCTCGCGCGCGGTTGCCGCCCCGCCGAGGCGGGCGAGTTCACGCGTCGCGCCTTCGCCAATGGTCGCATCGATTTGAGCCAGGCCGAGGCGGTCATGGACCTCATCCATGCGCGCAGTGAAAGGGCGTTAACCGCAGCCAACCAACAACTTCGCGGTTCTCTCGGGCGCCATCTCGACGCGCTCACCGAGAACCTCCTCTCCGCCCTCGCCCGCATCGAGGCGTATATCGATTTTCCCGACGAAGACCTTCCGGCGGAAGATCGCGCGATTGTCCGGCGCGACATTGAGGATCTCTCAAAAGGCACGGCGCGGCTCCTCGCCACACAGCACTATGGCGAACTTTTGCGCGAAGGCATCCGCACGGTCATTATCGGCGAGCCCAACGCCGGCAAAAGCTCCCTGCTCAACCGCCTCGTCGGCCAGGAACGCGCGCTTGTAAGTGCCGAACCCGGAACGACTCGCGATTTTATCGAAGAGCGACTCCACATCGGCCCGCACTGCCTGCGGCTCATTGACACCGCCGGCCTGAACCCCTCCCCTGCCCCGCTCGAAAAACTCGGCATGCAAAAAACCCTCGAGCGCGCAGCCGAGGCGGACCTGTTCCTGCTCGTGCTCGATGCCACACGCCCCCACCCCAGCCTGCCGCCGGAAATTTTGGAAAAGTTATCACAGGAAAACGCCCTGATTGTCTTGAACAAGATCGACCTCGTGCCCGTTGCCGGGGCGGCAACGGGAAATTCCAAATCTCAAATAAATCTCAAATTCCAAATCTCAAACTCCAGAAATAATGATATAACTCATTTTTGTAAAACAAGTTGCGTGACAGGAGAAGGGCTGGATGCGCTTGAAAAAGCCATTGTTGACCGCGCCGAAACATTTCGACGCGACCAAGGCGACGAGATTATCGCGATCAACGCCCGCCATGCCGACGCCCTTTCGCGCGCCCAAGCCAGCCTCACCTCCGCCCTCGTTCATCTCGACACCAACGGCCCCGTCGAGTTGCTCGCCGCCGACCTCCGCGCCGCCCTTGATGCCTACGGTGAAATCGGAGGCCGCATTGACAACGAGCGCATGCTCGACCACCTCTTCGCAACTTTCTGCATAGGAAAATAGTTATGAAATTAGAATACAGAACACAGGAGTCAGGAGTCAGAATATAGCAAAACAGAAAGCTTCCAACCCAAACCCGCCACGGCTCTATAGCGCCTCTCCTGACTCCTGTATTCTGACTCCTGACTCCTTTCCTTTTCTGTTCTTCAGCCTTTTTCTCCACCCGTGATCTACAATCCATCCAATCCATTTGATGTCATCGTCTGCGGGGCCGGTCATGCCGGCTGTGAGGCGGCGCTGGCCGCCGCCCGCATGGGGGCGCGCACCCTGCTTGTCACCGGCAATCTCGACACCGTTGCCCAGATGTCGTGCAATCCCGCCATCGGCGGACAAGCCAAGGGGCAAATCGTGCGCGAAATCGACGCGCTCGGTGGCGAAATGGCTGTCAATACCGATGTTACGGGAATCCAATTTCGCCTGCTCAATGAATCGAAAGGCCCGGCAGTTCAGTCCCCACGCGCCCAATGCGACAAAAAAGCCTACCAATTTCGCATGAAGCAGACGCTGGAGCTCCAGCCCAATCTGCAACTTTTCCAAGCCACCGTCACCGCCCTCACCTATGCCCTGCCCTCCCGCGACCGCGTCACCGGCGTGCAGACCAATCTCGATATTGAGTTTCTCGGCCATACGGTAATCCTCACCACCGGCACGTTTCTGCGCGGGCTCATGCACATCGGCTCAAACAAAAACGAAGGCGGGCGGCTCGGCGATTTCAGCGCCCTCACCCTTTCCGCCAGCCTGCTCGAAGGCGGCATTGAACTCGACCGCTTCAAAACCGGCACGCCCTGCCGCGTGCTCGGGCGAAGTTTGGATTTTAGCAAAATGCAGCCGCAATACGGCGACGCCTCCCCGACCCTTTTCGGATTTTACGACACGCGCGACCCGAAGGACTTGTTCCACGTGGAACAAGGGAATGCGGAATGCGGAATGCGGAGTGCGGAATGCCTGACTCCGCCATTTCACGGTGAATTGGGTAGGGCGAACCCTCCGGGTGAGCCGATGACTGGCGGCTCAGCCAGAGGTTTCGCCCTACCAAATATAAACGAGGGCGCGCGCGAAACGCCGTTCCACGTGGAACAGCAGAAGCTTTGGCCTTTCAAGCGGCCCGGCTGGAAGCCCGGCGGCGAGCAGCTTGCGTGCTGGATGACATACACAAACGAGCAGACAGCCTCGGTTGTGCGCGCCAATTTGCACCGCTCGGCGATGTATTCCGGTCAGATCGAGGGTATCGGGCCGAGGTATTGCCCGAGTTTTGAGGACAAAATCGTGAAATTCGCCGAAAAGCCGCGTCATTTGCTTTTTCTCGAACCCGAGGGCCGCACGACCGGCGAGTATTACATCAACGGGCTTTCCACATCGCTGCCGTTCGATGTGCAGCTCGAAATGGTGCATAGCGTGCCGGGACTCGAAAACGCCGTCATCCTTCGTCCTGCTTATGCAGTCGAATACGATTATGCGCCGCCGACCCAGCTTTATCCGTCGCTTGAATCGAAGAAGGTCGAGAATCTTTTCTTTGCGGGCCAGATCAACGGCACTTCGGGTTACGAGGAGGCGGCAGGGCAGGGGCTTGTCGCCGGAGTGAACGCCGTGCGAAAAATCCGACAACAAATTCCGCTCGTGATCAGCCGTCACGAGGCTTATATCGGCGTGCTCATCGACGACCTCGTGACCAAGGGCACAAACGAGCCCTACCGCATGTTCACGAGTCGCGCCGAGCATCGCCTGCTCTTTAACCACGGCAGCGCGGAGCTTCGCCTCATCCATCACGCCCGCGAACATGGGCTGCTAAGCGCGAGCCGGATTGCGCGCATCGATGAAAAATGCCGGCTGATCGCACATTGGATTGAGCAGTTGGAAAAAACGCGTCCGTCCGCAGGCAGCGGGGCAGGGCAGGGGACTTGGGGAGATATTATCCGGCGGGGTGGAACGGGTAGGGCGAAGCCTCCGGCTGAGTCGCAATCCGATGCGGACAAGTCGAGTGGTGATTCAAAAAACGGCTCAGCCGGAGGCTTCGCCCTACCATCGGAGCTTCTTGCGCAATCTCAAGCTGTTCGTGATGAAGTTTTGTATCGCATTGCATATCAAGGATATTTGTCACGAGAGCAACGCCAGATCGAAAAATATGCTCACATTGAAAAGGTCAAGATTCCGCCTGAAATGGATTTCCTGAACGTGCGCGGGTTGCGCAAGGAATGCGCCCAGAAACTCCAGCAATTCAGGCCTTACACGCTCGGTCAGGCGAGCCGGATCAGCGGCATCACGCCCGCCGATATCAACATATTGATGGCTTTGATCGAATCCGGGCGGTTGGGGGGCGTGAGTGTGAGCGCGGAGAAAGGTGGGGCAGGCGATCTTAAAAAATCTTAATATATTGATCACAAATATATTAAGATTTCAAGTGACCTCTTTACGCATTATCAAACGACTTCAGAACCAGCCAAACAGCATCTCTCAGGCTGGCCTTGGCTTCCTCCACGGTTTCGCCCTACCCCGCGCCCATTCCATTGTTCGATAAGGGAGGCGGCGGAATGAATCCCGCTGCCCAAAGCAGCGATAAATCGCCGCACTCCATAAATGCGTGCGCCTCGCTTCTTTATTACCTTTCGCAATTGCACCCCTCTAATGCCCAACCGTTTCGGCTACTTGATTCGGTTCTTTCGCCACCGTGTGGACGAACCGCTGAAGATATATGAGAGTCGTAACAAGTTGCACTGTTTTTTCTCCTTTTCGCGCTATATAGATATCTTCGTATGCTGGACGCCGAGTGTGATAATCCTCCGAGCAAATTTTAATCCTCTCGGGTGTAATGCGTTCAATGGATGTAATCTTGCATGAACCTGACATTTCACGCGCCAACGCTGCCACTTGTTCCTGGCCAAGGTCCAGCCGTTCCGCGTTCTCTTGCAATACCGCCAGCCGCCCCGGGGCTCGATACTCCCTGCTTATGCAACCAGCACAGAATAGAACCGAAAGCATGAATAGAAAAAGGGTAAGTGCTTTCATTTTTAATGGATGTTACAAATGAGCCGCCCACAGGCAAGCGTGTTTGCCTTGGATATGTCGCTGTTGAATGGGGAAGGGGAGTTTTTGCGGGCGTCGCAAGCGACGCCCCTACGCGCATGCGGTTGGTAGGATTAGGAGGCAGACTTGGAAGTCTGCGCCACGCCGCCACGTCGCTACGGGGCTTGACGATTTGGGCGGGGTGGGGTCGAGTCTTGGTTGCTCAATCTAACCATCATGGACCAAGGGATTTTTTTCATACAGGACCTCGCCTTGGTGCTCGTTGTCGCCGCAGCCGCCGGGTGGGTTTGCCAGCGCATCGGGCTGTCCGTCGTCGTCGGATACTTGATGGCGGGCATGCTCATTTCCTTGCATCCGTTCACAGAGACGATGCTCCAGGACACGGCTCGTATTGAACGGCTTGCGCAAGTGGGTTTGGTTTTTTTGATGTTCGGGATCGGCCTGCGGTTGAGCTTGCGACGGCTGCGCCGGCTCGGGCTGTCGGTGATGCTGGCGGTGTTTGTAAGCGCGAGCACGATCTACTACATCACGCGCATGGTGGCGACGGGGGTGTTTGCCATGCCGCCGATGCAGGGGCTTTTTCTCGCGGGCATGTTGATGGTGTCGTCGTCGGCAATTATCAGCAAGGTGCTCGAGGAAACGGGCGGGGCGCACGAGCGCGCGGGGCAGACGGCGATGGGCGTGGTGGTGCTCGAGGATGTGGTCGCGGTGATTCTCGTGGCGGTGCTCAACTCGGTCGCGAAATTCGGAAGCACCCAGGAGGCGCACATCGGGAGCACGCTCGGCACGTTCGCGATGTTTGTGTTGATGGCGGGCGTGGCGGGGTTGCTTTTTGTGCCGTGGTTGTTGCGCAAGCTGAGCATTTCGGCGAGCGGTGAGTTGCAGACCGTGGCGGTGGCCGGCATTTTGCTCGGTCTGGCGCTGCTGGCAAACGAGGCGGGGTATTCGCTCGCGCTGGGCTCGTTTTTGCTCGGCATGATCGTGGCGGAAACACCGCAGCGCATTCAGGTGGAGCGCACGTTCGAGGGAATGACGGATGTGTTTTCATCGGTGTTTTTCGTGGCGATCGGGCTGCAAATCGAACCGGGACTGCTGCTTTCCTCGTGGAAAATGATCGTGGCGGTCGCGGTGCTCACGATTGTGGTGCGCACGTTTGCGGTTTCGTTCGGGCTCTCGTTGATCGGCACGCCGCTGCGCAATGCGTTTCGGGCCGGCTTGATGGTGACACCCATTGGCGAGTTTTCCTTCATAATCGCGCAAGTCGGTGTCGCAGCGTTGCTTGTGCCAAAGGAATTTTACCCGATCGCCGTCGGTGTTTCGTTGCTGACGACCGTGTGCGCGCCTTCGCTGACGCGCAATGCCGGAAAAATCAGCAAGGCGATTGTCAACCGCATGCCCGGATGGATGCGCACGTGGCATTCGTATTACAACACGCAGCTCGATCAGCTGAAGATGCGCAGCAAGAAGAACATGCTCTGGCAGTTGAGCCGCAAGCGCATCATTCAGGTCGCCGTCGAAGTGCTCATGGTCACGGGCGTGATGGTTTTTTCGCGTCCGCTGCTCGGTTTGCTGACGGACTGGCTCGGCGAGGACTGGCTGTTTCCGAACGGGCTGTTCGTGTTGTTTTGGTTGCTCATGATGATCGTGGTTCTGGCGCCGCTCGTGGCGTTGTGGAGGAACCTCTCCGCGTTGAGCCTGCTTTATGCGCAAGTGCTCGTGCCGCGGCGTGCGACCGGATCGCATCGCCTGCGGCCAGTGATGGAGGCGATGTTCAAGATTCTCGCGGCGACGATCATGTTTGTGTGGTTTTTCACGCTGTTGCCGTCGATGCCCGGCACACGCTGGTTTTTGCTCACAAGCGTGCTCGCGGCGGCGGTGCTGTTGTTCATGTTGCGGCGCAGGTTGATTTACTGGCATAGCGAAATGGAGTCCGAACTGCACTCGATGCTCAACCATCCCGCGCAATTGGGCGTGGAAACAGCCGCGCCCTGGCTCGCCATGCGCGACGACTGGGGCATTCGCGCGACAAGCTGCACGCTGCCCGATCTTGTTGATTGCCAAGGGAAACGCATCAACGAGTTGGATTTGCGCGCGCTCTACGGCTGCGTGATCACCGGCATCGAACGTCAGGGTGTGATGATTCCCCACCCGAGCCCCGAGGAAGTGCTTTATCCGCGCGACAAGGTTTTGCTGATTGGCACCGAGGAACAAGTGGCCGCGGGCAAAAAAATGCTCACCTCCGTTTCCGGTCGCGCCTGCACGACCGAATTCGACGATGTGAGCATAGACACGTTGCTGGTGCCGCCGGACAGCCGCGCGGCCGGGAAAGATCTGCGCTCGCTCGCCCTTGCGCAAACGCACCGCGTGCAAATCTTGGGCATACGCCGCGAGAACCGCCGCATACTTAACCCCGATGGAAACGAAGTTCTCATGGCGGGGGACGAGTTGCTCGTGATAAGCACGCCCGACGAATTGCGCGCGTTCAACGCCTGGCTCGCGGAGTCGGGCGAGACGGAAGAGTAGGGGAGGGCGGTTGCACCTCGTGATTCCCGGCGCGCTCGGCGAGCGCGCCCCACCGCCCCGCCAGTGAAACCCAATCGCGTGTTGCTATTTTCCCGCGGGACGCTACGCATTTTCGGCTTCACCCACGTTTTAGCCTGAGATTTTTCCCAAAATGAAATCCGAATCCGCCGCTCCTCTTGTCGCAATTATCATGGGCAGCCAGTCCGACTGGCCTGTGCTCGAAAATGCCGCCAAGACCCTCGCCGATTTCGGCGTCGCCCACGAAGCGCGGGTTATCAGCGCGCACCGCACGCCGCACGCCGCATTTGAGTATGCGACGTCGGCGCAAAAACGCGGCTTGAAATGCATCATCGCCGGCGCGGGCATGGCGGCGCATCTCGCGGGCGTCATGGCCGGACTCACACAACTTCCCGTGCTCGGCGTGCCGATGGAGTCGCCGCAGTTGAAGGGCATCGACTCTCTTCTTTCCACCGTGCAAATGCCGGGCGGCGTGCCCGTGGCGACATTCGCAATCGGCAAGGCCGGCGCGGTGAACGCGGCGCTGTTTGCCGTGTCGATGCTCGCGCTGAACGATGAGAGCCTTTCAAAGTCGCTCAGCGATTTCCGCGCCTCGCAGGCGAAAAAGGTGCTCGATATCAAACTCGGCTAAACGCCTTTCCCCGCCGTTGTCCTGAAACGTGCGCCTTCGCTTCGCCGCCCGCCGGCGCGATCCCGTTTAATTAATCCCCAAAACAAAAAACACATGACCCCTGAACAGGCCAAGAGATTCAAATACTGGCAGACGCGCACGATCATCGGCACAATGGTCGGCTACGCGCTCTATTATTTCGTGAGGAAAAACTTCAGCCTCGCGATGCCGGGATTGGAGGCGGACATGGGCATCACCAAGGTGCAGTTGGGATTTTTCCTGACTTTGCACGGCGTCATTTACGGATGCTCGCGCTTCGTCAACGGCTTCATCGCCGACCGTGTGAGCGGGCGCAAGTTCATGACGCTCGGGCTGGTGCTTTGCTCGCTGGCCAATTACGCGTTCGGATTCAGCGACACGTTCGCGCGGTGGACGACCGGCATGTCGAACGGCGCGCAGTTTCTTTCCGTCACGGTTGTGTTCATGGGCGTCATTTGGGTGATGAATGGCTTTGTCCAGGGCATGGGCGTCCCTCCCGTCAACCGCCTGCTGACCCACTGGATTCCGGCCAGGGAGCTGGCCACAAAAATGTCCGTCTGGAACACGTCGCACTCAATCGGCGCCGGGCTCGTGGTTATTCTTTGCGGTTACCTGATGACGCATTTCGGTGTCGGCGCGTGGCGGTTGTGCTTTTTTGTCCCGGCAACGATTTCGCTTTGCGGCGCCGTCTGGCTGTGGTTCACGTTGCGCGACACGCCCTCCTCGCTGGGGCTTCCCGAGCTGACGAACACCGCCACCGCGGGAAAAGTCGAAAAAACGGACACCAAATCGCCCGCATACAGGGCCTTCGTCCGCAAGCAGGTTTTCGGCAACCGCATCATCTGGACGATCGCGTTCGTCAACTTCCTCGTTTACATCGTCCGCTTCACCATTCTCGACTGGGGCCCGACGCTCCTCAAGGAAACCAAGGGCGTGTCGCTCGCCTCGGCGGGCTGGATGGTCGCCCTCTTCGAAATCGCGGGCATCGTGGGAATGCTCGTCGCCGGCTGGGCGACTGACCGGTTCCTGAAAAGTCGCGCCCATCGCACCTGCGTGTTTTGCATGATCGGCGCCGCCGTATCGATGCTCCTGTTCTGGAAAATCCCGGCGGACGCGCATCCCATCGCCACCTTTGTCGCACTCTGCATGGCGGGCTTCTTCATCTACGGCCCGCAAGCCCTGCTCGGCATCGCCACCTCCAACCATGCGACCAAAAAAGCCTCCGCCACCGGCAACGGACTCGTGGGACTCTTCGGCTACGCCAGCACGGTGATCTCGGGATTGGGCATCGGGTTCATGGCCAAAAATTACGGCTGGGATCACACCTTTGTGGCGCTGCTCGGCGTCGCCATCTTCACCATCCTCGTCCTGCTGACCATCTGGAACATCAAGGCCGACAGCTACGAGGAGGCCGAAAAACTTGAAGCCAAAATCGCCGCCAAATACAAAGACGAAAATTCCCTCACGAACTAAAATGGAACGAAAAATCTCAGTATCATTAATGTGCGCCGACCTCCTGAACCTGGAGTCGGAAATCAAGCAGTTGGAAAAATCCGGCGTGGATTACCTCCACATGGACATCACCGACGGGCACCTGGTCCCGAACCTGACGTTCGGCCCCGATTTTGTGACAGCGATGCACCGCGTCAGCAACACGCCCACCGACACCCACCTCATGGTGAAAGACCCGGAGCTGATTCTCTCCAAGCTGAACATCCGCAAAGGCGACATCCTCTCCGCGCATGTGGAGCTCGACCGCGATTTCGCGTCGATGAGCAAAACCGTGCGCGCCGCCGGCGGAAAATTCGGCCTCGCAATCAACCCCGAAACTCCGATCGAGGCGCTCGAACCCTGGCTCGGCATCATCGACGTCGTCATCCTGATGCTCGTGCGTCCGGGCTTCGCCGGCGGCAAGCTGATCGACGGCATCCTGGACAAAGTGCCCCAAACGCGCGCCTATCTCGACGCGCGCGGCCATGCCGACGTGCTCATCAGCGTCGATGGAAGCGTGAGCACCGAACGCGCGCGCCTGATGGCCGGCATGGGCGCGAACCTATTCGTCGGCGGCACCACGGCAGTGTATCGCCCCGGCCAGCCGCTCGATCAATCCATGCGGGAATTTCGCGCGGCGATATCCTGATTTGACTGCCGGCCACGCTCACGAATACCGCATGCTTTTGCCGAGGTAGTTGAGCGTCCAAAGTTCCTTCCACGTGCGGTAGCGGCCGGCGTTGGTGATGCGGCCTTGCTCTTCGCGATGAAGCGGGGTTGTCAGAAAACCCATCTCGACATTGAGGCGCTCGATCATGCGTTGGTGCGCGTTCGTTTCCTCCAGCGGATCACTGGTGTGCGGCACCGGGGTCTCGTTATTCTTTTCGAGGCGGTTTTTGTGCCGCTTGAGCAACGATGTCAGCGAGCGAATCCACGGTCTGCGCTCAACAAACCAGTTTTCCGGATAAAACCCGGCGTAGGGCATGAAGGTGTTGTCGGTCACGTAACGGCATCCGTCGGCGGTCAGCGTTGAGAGTCCGATGATTGTCGCCATTCCATTGGTTTTTGTTTGCGGCAGAAAGGTGATTTGAAGGCGCGTCGCGGTCGAGGCGTCCTGGTAAACGGATATGCGCACATGCACGCTGTCCATGACCCGCGCGCGCATCGAGCACAGGTGGACAAAACCGTTGGCGCGGATATCCTCCCGCATTTTGAGGAAGCGTTTTTGTGTGGGCCACTCCTCGCCGGATTCGTTGGGCTCGTAATTCGGGAAGAGCGGCAGTTCGCTGTAACTGTATGCCTTGATTGCCATCCAGTTGTAGAGCGTTTCGCCGAGGAACCAGATCAGCGCGAACATAACCACCAGCATCCAATACGGATGATCGAGCATCAGCAATCCCTTCAGCACATACGCGCCGCCGGTGGAAAAAATCCCCCAGCGCAGCCAGCGGTTCACCAGCGCGATGATCGGCGACGCCTCGGTCCGGTTGATTTGAATCAACACAAGCGAAACGACCATCGCGAAAACAATGATGTATGCGGCGTTTTCCATCGGAGAAATTTTTGATTTTCGATTCTCGATTTTCGATTGCGCGCTTCCGCGCGGAATCACGCTTTGGTAGGGCGAACCCTCCGGCTGCGCCGCAACGTCAACGGCTCAGCCGGAGGGTTCGCCCTATCTCAAAATGCGACGAATCAAACATGTCCCAATCGCAAAATCGAAAATCGCCTCAGCTCATGCGCACGGGCATGATCACGCAAATAAAGCTGTCGAGCGTCTTGAACACGCCGGGGCTCACCTCGTCCTTCACCTCGAAGAATACCTCGTCCTTGTCGAGCGCCTTGAGCGGATCGAGGATGAAGTTCGGGTTGAAGGCGACTTGGAGTTCGGGGCCGCTGTAGGCAATCGCCATGTTTTCGTGGGCCTCGCCGAAATCGGGGCTTTGCGCCATGACTTCGAGCAAGTTGGTGCTGAGCTTGATTTTGACCGAGTTCGACTTGTCGCTGCACACGAGCGCGGCGCGATGCACGCATTGGTGGAAAAGCTCGCGCTCGAGCTTGATGCGCTGGTGCGTTTCCTTGGGAATAACCTGGTTGTAATTCGGGTAGTTGCCCTCGACGACTTTCGAATAAAGGTAGATGTTGTCGAGCAGGCCGCTGGTGTCCTTTTCGACATTGATTTGGAAGGAGGCGCGGCGTTCGTTGAACGAGACCTTCACCTTTTCACCCTTGTCGAGCATGCGGAGAAGCTCGGCGACGGTTTTTGCGGGAACGGTGATGTTGCCGGCGGCGTCCTCCGGGATTTCCATTTCCTTGCTCATGAGAGCGAGGCGGCGGCCATCGGTCGCGACAACGGAGAACTTGCCGTCCTTGAAGTTGAAATAAACGCCGTTGAGGATGTAGCGCGTTTCGTCGGTGGATTGCGCGTAGGCGACGTTTTTGAGCATTCCAATGAGCTCGGTTTGATCGAGCACGAAGGAGCGTTCGTTGCTGAACTCGGGCAGCGGGGGAAACTCCTCCTTGCCGATGCCCATGATGCGAAAGTTGGAGCCGCCGGAGGTGAGCTTGACCTGGTGGTTCGGCGAGGCGTCAAAGGAAACGTCGATGTTGGGCAGTTCGCGAACGATTGTGGCGAGGCGCTTCACGGGAAGCGTGACGGTGCCGGGTTGCGAAACCTCCGCCTTGATTTTGCAGCGAATGCCGAGGTCGAGGTTCGTGGTGGTGAGCGAGATGGAGTCTTTTTCAGCCTCGATCAGCACGTTGCTCAATATGGGCATTGTGGCCTTTGAGCCTACGACATTAAGGACTTGTGCCAGTCCGTTGCTGAAGTGATCGCGGTTGATCTTGAATTTCATATGATGTGGGATGGTGACGAAACAGGAGCGACTTTGAAAGGATTAACAAATGGTAAATACTTACTAAATCAATAAAGAATGATATCCGTATTATTATGGGGTGTGAAAAACGGGCACAAGCCGGTTTTTCCCCAGTGAAAACACGCCAAAAAAGGCCTGTGAACAAATGCGGACGGGAGCGTTAATAAGCGGGTGGTTGTTCACAAAAGGAAGTTGTTGGAAAGTTGCGGGCAGGTTGCTCACACAGTTGTTCGCTTGTTGGAATCGGCTGCCGCGGGGGCGGTTTTGTGGCCGAATACCTTTCGTTTGATGTGCCGCAAGATGCCGAAGAGCAGAAACGCCACGCACAGGCCGAGAAACGCAAACTCGCGGTAGTAAATGACAAAGCCAACCACAATGAGCAGGACGACAAAGTAACGCACGCGAATGCGCGTTTGCATGCCAAGGTTTTTGCCGCTCGGAAAACGAATCGTGCTCATCATCAAAAACGCGACCAATAGCATCAGCACGGGCAGCCCGAGCGAGATGACCTTGAGCGATTTTTCGGATTCCGTCAGGCGCATGAGGCAGAGAAGCGTGGCGGCCACGGTCGCGGCGGCGGTCGGCACCGGCAGGCCGATGAAATCCTTGTTGGAATCCTTGGCTCCGCGGTGGAGCAGGGGATTGGTGATGACGTTGAAGCGGGCCAGTCGCATTGCCGCGCAAAGCAGGTAAATAAAACCGACCGCCCAGCCGATGTTGCGAAACCAGGGAATGCCCTGCGTGGGCGAGAGGATGAAAAAGAAAACCATCATCGCCGGCGCGATGCCGAACGAAACCACGTCGGCGAGCGAGTCGAACTCGGCGCCAAAAAGCGATTCGCGACCGCCCATGCGCGCGAGCCGTCCATCGAGCGAATCAAACACTGCCGCGCCCAAAATCAGAAAAACGGCAAACCGGTAATAATCGTAGGACGAGTAGCCATTGTAGAGCCCGTCGGCGCCGTATTCGGCGAAACGCGCGAAGATGCAGCTGATGAGCGACGAGAATCCGCAAAAAAGATTCCCCGCCGTCATAAGGTTGGGCAGAAGGTAAATCCGGCTGGCCTGCGTGACATTGTAAGGGTCTCGCGGATCGGCATCAACGGGCGACTGCGGGTTTGTCGGTGAATCTTGCGACATGGGAAGGGAAGGTGGAAAAGGCGTCGGAACGTCGCGACTGCTTTATTTTTTCGTGAGCGTTTCGAGATATTTCCAGAACTTGGAGTGCTGTTCAACGAGTTGCGACTCGGAAACGGGAAGTTTGTTGCGCAAAAGAAAATCCTCCAGCGAGTTTTTGTGCAGGATGTAAATGGTGTGGAGCGTGCTGCCGCGCACCTCGAAATAAAAACGGAACTCGGCGGCGCGCAACCGGTAGAGCGTGTTTGTGCCGCGGGTGAAGCGGCTGAGCGGTTCGCGCGGATTGGCGATGTCGGACGGCTTGAGATTGCTGATGGGCAGGATCACTTCCAGCTGTTGGAGTTTGTCGAGCTTGTTGAGCTCGGCCATCGCTTGTTCTGAAAAGGTGACTTGATACATTGGCGTTGAGTGTGAAGCGCGTGTGGAAAAGTGCGCCTACTCTCGGGGGTGCTTTCACGCATTGCAAAGATTTTCCGCCGCGCCCGCGCCGCCGGGTTTCGGGGCATAACGCCGCCGTGGCGTCTCCGCGGCCAAAACGAAACCACGCCGATTTCTTCGATTGAAGCGGCGCCGTTTCGCGTTTTTCCTTTTCGCAAAACAAAGTCCGCACACACAAACAACCATCCGCATGTCCGCAACCATTCCTCTCCTATTGATCGCCAGCATTTGTTTCGGCGTGATTTCGATCGTGATCTTCTTTGTCCACCAAAACACGCGCAAACGCCAGGTCGCGGCCGCGCGCGCGAACACCCGCAACGATGCCGCGCCCGTTGTGCTCGATCTCGGCGGACGCCTTCCGGCAAAACGCCGCCGCCCCTGCGGACGCCATGGCGAGGGAGGCGGCAACTGCGACGATTGCGAGCACAAGCACGAGCACGGCGAACACGAACACAACCATTGCCAAAAATAACTCCTCCCACATCTTTCAGTCCTTCAGCCTTTCAGTTTTTCAGCCCTTCCCTCCACTCATGCACAAACCGATCCTCGCCCCGTCGATCCTTGCGGCGGACCACGCAAACCTCGCGGCGGGAACCGCCGTGGTCGAAAACCTCGTCCGCCCGCAAGAGCTCGCGTGGGTTCACCTCGACATCATGGACGGGCATTTCGTGCCGAACTTTTCCTTCGGCCCGCAGACCGTGGCGGCGCTTCGCCCAAACTCGCGCCTCTTCTTCGACACGCACCTGATGCTCGACGAGCCGCACCGCTACATCGAGCCATTCGCCAAGGCCGGCGCCGACCTCATCAGCATCCACATCGAGCCGCAATACGACCACGCCGGCACGCTTGCGCGCATCCGCGAACTCGGCTGCCAGTGCGGAATCGTTCTCAACCCCGGCACGCCCGCGACCGCCATCGAGCCGCTGCTTGCGCAAGTCGACCTCGTGCTTGCGATGACCGTGCAGCCCGGTTTCGGCGGGCAAAGCTTCCGGCGCGACGTGCTTCCGAAAATCACGCAAATCGACACCTGGCGCCGCGAACGCGGCCTGGGTTTCCGCCTCGAAGTGGACGGCGGCATCGACCTCAACACCGTCGTCGAGTGCCGCGCCGCGGGCGCCGACACTTTTGTCGCCGGCACCTCGTTCTTCAACGCCGCCGACCGCGCCGCCTTCGCCGAAAAAATCTCGGCACTTTAACACCCGCCTCCTTTCTCAAGCACAATGAATCTCCGCATGCCCGCCGCAAAACTCGCCTGCATCGCCCTTGCCGCTTTCGCGATGCAGCTCGCCTCGCCCGCCCAGTCCGCCCTTGAAAAACGGAACGAGGCCGGTCTCGCCCAAGCGGAGCAACAACTCAAAAACGCGCAAACCGACGGGGCCAGGCTCGCCGCGCTCAATGAAAAATCGCTCGCACTGGCCAGGCTCGGGCGCTCTGCCGAGGCGCTTGATGTCATCCGGCAGGCCGAGGCGCTCGCGCCGGACGACCTGGGCGCGCAGGTGAACAAGGCGATTATTCTCGACTCAAACGAAGAGCACCAGGCCGCGCGCGCGTTATACGACAGCCTTCTCGGAAAATTCCAGGAATGGCGCGGCGAGCGCGCGAAGAGCATCAGGAAGGGTGAAAAACCCGCCAAGTCGGACGGGGATGCCGGCATGCGCGCCATCAGCACGGATGCGCCGATGCACTCGGCGCTCAACTACGCGCTTCTCGGAAACTACAACAAGGCGCTCGCGCAACTCACCCGCGATTTTGAGATCCAGCCCCGCATTTCCATGCTGAGCAAGGACGGCGACTACGCCACGCTCTGGCGCCTCTGGCTCACCGCCAAAAGCCGCTCGGTCGACGGACTCCGCCCCGACATCGCGATCACGACCCTGATCCAAACGGCAAACGTCTCCACTCCGTATCACGAGGAAATGCTGCGCCTCTGGTGGGGCAAGGGCCACTGGCAGAGAATCCTGGCCGCCATCAACGGCATGAAAATCAGCGACGAGGAAAAGGAAACATTCCTCACTGAGGCGCATTTTTTTGCCGCGGGATATTACCGCTACATGAAGCGCGACACCGAAACCGCGCTTGAGCTGCTCAATGCCGAAAACGCGCGCCCGTTCAACGGCTGCATCGAGCGGCTCTTTATCCGCAAGGAAATCGGCGAACTGAAAAAATAACGGGTGCCGCGGCGGATTGCGCACTGCGCAAACGGAGTGAGATTAAAAGTGTGCCTGAAATGAGGGTGGGGCGGTTGGCAGACTGTCGCTAACCGCTCGAAACGCCGTTACCGAGCGCAAGCGACATCTGCCAACCGCCGTGTTGCGGGTTTCTCTCAATCGACGCCCACGATTCTCGGCGCGCTCGGCGAGCACGCCCTACCCATGACGTCGTGTTTCCGGTCACACTTTTAATCACACTCCGCGCAAAACCCGCCCGCGCACTTTGTCTTGCATCATGTGCGCGGGAAAAGAGTCTTGGCGCTGTCAAAACCACCGATGATCTGGGTTTACCGCATACTGTTTTTTCCCGCGCTATTCTTCATGCTTCCTTATTATTTGCTGAGGATGTGGCGGCGCGGCGGTTACAAAAGCGGTTTCTCGCAACGGTTCGGCGCGGTGAATCTGCCGCCCAAAAACCCCGCCAAAAAACGCGTGTGGTTGCAGGCGGTGAGCGTCGGCGAAATGCAGGCGATCTCGCCCTTGCTTCAGGCGTTGAAAGCGCGCGGTGACGTGGAGGTTTACCTGACAACCACAACGAGCACGGGCCACAAAATCGCGCTCGACCGCTACGGCGAAAAATCCGGCCTCACAATCGGCACCGGCTATTTTCCGCTCGACTGGTGGGCGTTTTCCGCGCGCGCATGGTGGCGCGCGCGCCCCGACTTGGTGATTCTGATGGAGGGCGAGCGCTGGCCCGAGCACATCGCGCAGGCGCGGCGGCGCGGCGTGCCCGTGCTGGCGGTGAACGCGCGCCTTTCGGACCGCAGCTACTCGCGAATGAAAGCATGGCGCGCGGTGGCGATGCCCCTCATGCAGCGCGGCATCACGCGCGTGCTGGCGTGCTCGGAAATCGACGCGGAGCGCTTCCGCGAACTCGGCTTCACGGCGGAGCAAGTCACGGTGACGGGCAACATCAAATGGGATGTGACCATTCCGCTGATGCGCGAGGAGGAGCGCGTGTCACTGCGCGCGGAGATTGGCCTCGGCGCGAACGCAAACGAACTGATCCTGCTCGGCTCGTCCACATGGCCGGGCGAGGAGGATGCGCTGCTGGAGGCGCTGCGTGCGATTCGCGCGGCGGGCATCGCGGCGCGATTGCTGCTCGTGCCGCGCCACATGGAACGTCGCGGCGAAGTCGAGGCGCTGCTGCAAAAACAGACAACCCCGGACAGGGAAGACACCGCGCCGACCTGGCATTTTCGCTCGCGTGGCGCCGCGCCGGGCGTGGTTGACATTGCGGTGGGCGACACCACGGGCGAGTTGAGAAAATTCACGCAACTGGCCGACCTGGTTTTTGTTGGCAAAAGCCTTCCCCCGCACACGGAAGGCCAGACGCCTGTCGAGGCGGCGGCGCTTGGCCGCGCGATCCTGTTCGGCCCGGGCATGGGCAACTTCCGCGAAATCGCGAGGCGGCTGACCGACGCCGGCGCGGCAAAGGTTGTGCATAATCGCGAGGAGCTTTGCGTCACGGCGGCGCGCATACTTGGCGACGCCGATGCGCGCGCAAAAATGATGACCGCCTCAACCGAATGCTACCGCGGCAACCAGGGTGCCGTCGCGCGCACGCTCGAAATCATCGAAAAAACACTGGGATAAACCCCTGCGAGCCTGCGATGTCACAAAGCGGACGGGCTGAGTATTGTTGATTTTGAGGGGAGCCTTGAAATAAAAAGACACAGGCTTTTGCACATGCCACAAGCGATTCGCTTTTATCCATCAAGGAGCTTCGGTCGCGTGGTGACTACATTCACCTCAACCCAGCAACGCCGTGCCGATTTTTCGGAATGTCATCGCGGCTTCGCTTTGCGGCGCGCTCACCACAATTGGCGCGCCCAAGTCGCCGCCTTCGCGAATTTCCGGTTGTATCGGCACCTGCCCGAGCAGTGGCGCGCCGAGTGACTCCGCCGTTTTTGCGCCGCCGCCGCTGCCGAATAACTCGTGTCGCAATCCCGCCGGATCGGTGAACCAGCTCATGTTTTCCGCGACTCCGAGCACGGGCACGTTCACTTTTTGAAACATCAGGCCGCCTCGGCGCGCCACTTGGGTCGCGGCGAGTTGCGGCGTGGTCACGATGACCGCGCCGTCGAGCGGCAGCGTTTGCACGAGGGAGAGTTGCGCGTCGCCCGTGCCCGGCGGCAGGTCGACCAGGAGGACGTCGAGCTCACCCCATTTCACGTTTTGCACGAATTGCTGCACGGCCTTCATGATCATCGGGCCGCGCCAGACAACGGGCGTGTTTTCGTCCACCAGAAAACCCATGCTCATCACCTTCACGCCGTGGTTTTCCAGGGGAATAATGAAGTTGTCGTCCTCGACATACGGGCGTCCCGAAATCCCCATCATCAGCGGCACGGACGGACCGTAAATGTCGCAATCCATCAGTCCCACGCGTCCCGCGCGCCCGCGCTCGGCGAGCAGTTGCGCAATCGCGCACGCGAGGTTCACCGAGAAAGTCGACTTGCCCACGCCGCCTTTTCCGGAGGCGATGGCGATGGAGCGGCTGATGCCCGCCGGGGCCGCGCTGGCGGCGGCTTGCGCGGGGGCGTTTGCGGGCGGCGCGATTTCAACCTCGATGAGCGTGTCGTTCACGCCCGGCTGCGCGCGCAGGCATTTGTCCACCTCGGTCTTGATAAACTGCGCCACTTTTGGGTCGGAGGTGGTCAGCGCGAGCGACACCTTTGCGACTCCATCCGCAAAACCGGCGCCGCGCACCAGCCCGAACGAAACGATGTCGCGGCTGAAGCCGGGATATTTCACTTGTTTGAGAACTTCTTTGATTGAGTCGGAGGTCACGTTGGGAAATGTGAATAATTTTTTGGCGATTTCGACTGTTTTGACATTGTTAATGACGCCCAGCCAGTAAATAGAAATGGGCTGCAACAACGCCTCCCGGGGCAACACACTTTTTCCATGAAACATAACTTCGCACTTTCCCTTCTCATCCTCGCAACCGCCGCGACATCCGCCTTCGCGCAAAAAACCGGCGGCCAGCCCGTCACTGTTTACGATCTCGACACGCTCCAAAAAAACACGGTGCCCATCGTGATCGCGGGCGACACGCAACTCGCCGCCTACGCGCACAAGGCCTTCGAGTCGCACGGCCGCTATTCGCGCGTCACCAGCGGCGGCGATTTCACGCTCACTTTCTCGCCCGTCTCGGCCACGCAGGTTCGCGTTGATATTGCCAAAAAAGGCTCGCCCACCATCACCACTGTCACCGCCGGCGGCGCGGATGCGCGCGACGCCCTCTACCGCGCCGCCGACGCCGCCGTGAAAAACACCAGCGGCACCAGCGGCTACTTCACCTCCCGGCTCGCCTTCGTCAGCAACAACACCGGCAAGGACGAAATCTACGTCAGCGACCTTTTTCTCAACGAAGCGCGCGCCGTCACCAACCAGCGCGCCAGCATCCTCATGCCTCGCTGGTCGCCCGACGGCTCCCGCATTCTCTACACGAGCCTTTTCAGGAGCAACTCGCCCGATCTCTTTCAACTTGATTTGCGCTCCGGACGCTGGACCACATACGCCGATTACAAGGGCACCAACATGGGCGCCCGTTACAGCCCCGACGGCTCGCGCGTTGTCTTCGTGATCGGCCACACCAACGACACCCATGGCCTCTACATCGGCACGCCGGACGGCCGCGCCAAACCCAGGTCCATCCTGAATTCGCCCGACGCCAAATCCTCGCCCTGCTTCTCGCCCGACGGCCAGCGCATCGTGTTTGCGATGGCCTACGGTTCCAGCCCGCAACTCTACATTATGCCCGCCGGCGGCGGCACGCCCGAGCGCATCAAAACCGGCGCGAGCTACAGCGCCGAGCCCGACTGGAGCCAGGCGAACCCGAACCTCATCGTGTTCACCGCCAGGCGGAACGGCGCCTTCTGCATCGGCGTGTATGATCTTTCGACAAAAAAGACGCGCTTCATCACGCCGAAAACATCCACCGGCGCGGTGATCAGGGGCGATTTCCTCGAACCCTCGTGGCTGCCCGACGGGCGTCACGTCGTCTGCACCTCGCGCCCCTCGGGCGACCAGCGCTATCTCTACATCCTCGACACCGTGGAAAGCCCAGATGGCGAGGAAAAGGCGCACAACCGCGCCACGAAAATCAGCGCCCTGCGCGCCGAGCACGCCAGCGTGCTGCCGCAGCCGTAAACGCGGCAGCCGGTTTTTTGGCGGGGCGGTTGGTGTTCAAAAAAGCCGGCGCGCCCGCGGCGGACGCAGTTTCAATTAAGCTGCCTTAAATCGCACCGGCCGTCTCCGTGCTCCGTTGACTACGGAGCGCACATTCACCCATGCTGCGCGCGTTCCATGCTCTCAGTTCTCGAAATCATCAAAAAGACGACCGATTTTTTTGCCACCAAGGGAATCGAGTCCGCGCGCCTCGACGCGGAATTGTTGATCGGGCACTCGCTTGGATTGAAACGCATGCAGCTTTATTTGCAATTTGAGCGGCTGCTGACCGAGGCGGAGCTGGAAAAAATGCGCGCGCTTGTGCGGCGGCGCGCGGCGCGCGAGCCATTGCAATACATCACGGGCGAAGTGGAGTGGGGCGGCGTCAAGCTCAAGGTGGACAGGCGCGCGCTGATCCCGCGTCCCGAGACGGAATTGCTATTCGAGATAGCGCTCGAGGTTGCGGGTGCTGCGCGCACGGAAACCGCGGCGACGGCGGAAAACATCCTCGACTTGGGAACGGGAACGGGCGCGCTCGCGCTTGCGCTGGCAAAGGCGCGCCCCGATGCGCGCGTGCTTGCCGCGGATGCGAGTGATGACGCGCTTGCGCTCGCGCGTGAAAACGCCGCCGCGCTCAGCCTGGACGCGCGTGTTTCATTTTTAAAATCGGACTGGTTTGGCGCGGTTCCCGCCGGCGAGAAGTTTGATTTGATTGTTTCCAATCCGCCTTATTTGACGCGGGAGGAAATCGCCGAAACGGAGCCCGAGGTGAGGCAGTTCGAGCCGCACTCCGCGCTCGTGGCGGAGGATGACGGATGCGCGGATTTGCTGAAAATCATTTCGGGCGCGCCGGCGTTTCTCAAGCCCGGCGGCGTGCTTGCGCTCGAAACGGGAATCGCCCAGCACACCACACTTCTCACCGCGTGCGCGGATGCGGGTTTTGCGCGAAGCGAATCGCGCCAGGACTTGACGAAACGCGACCGGTTTGTGATCGCGTGGCGGGGGTAGGGGACTTTTGGGGCGTTATTCCTTGGCTGCCGGCGGCGCGGGTGTTTCGGCGGACGTTTCCGTTGACAAAGGTTGGGGCTCGGGCGTGGCGGGCGGCTTTTCTTGATTGTCGGCATCCTTTGATTTTTTTGCGTGCTCCTGCTCGAGCGATTCGGTGTCGCCGCTCTTGCCGATGAGCGTGCGCAGGAGGCTTGTCGGGCCGTAGCTGAAACGCCACTTTGGCGCGTCGAGCGAGCCGGTCAGCCGCAGCTCGGTCAGGTGCGTAACCGGCACGAGCAGAAAACCGAGCCCCTTGCCGATGATGCCCCTGCTCTCGGAAAGCGGATAAACCTTGGCGGTGAGGTTGGCGAAACGGGTGTCGAGCGTGTATTCGCCGCTCAGTTTCACATGCGCCTTTTGTCCCGTGAGCACGGCCTCGGGAATGAAGACCCGCCGTCCGTCGAGGGTGAAGTTGAACTGGCCGTCCGTGAGATTTAGCGACGTGAAGTTGAGCACCTTGACATCGCGCAACGCCTGCGAGAGCTCGCCGAAAATGTTGATATTAACGAGCTCGGCGCCGGAAACCTCCGCGCTTCCGTTGCCCTTGAAGCTGAGGCTGTCGCTCAAAAAGCCATCGGCTGAAAAACGAAGATCCAGCTGGGCGTTCGCGGGCTGGTTGTAGTGCTCGTCCGGCGGCGCGGCCACGCCGCGTTTGCGGGCCGATATTTCCTCAACCATTTGGAACGCCCGCCCGAAACTCGCGCCGTTGAGATTCATGTCGAAGCCGAGGCGTCGCGTGTTGTCCGCGCCGGAGACCTGCGCCTTGAGGGTGAGGTGTCCGCCGGCGAATTGCGTGCGCAGCCGGTCGATGGTAAGGGCGTCGTCACGGACGCGCAGGCTTGCGGAGAGGCTTGTGAGGGGAATTTGCTCGTAGCTGAACGCGCCGTCGCCCTCCACTTCCACGTCGATCAGCGTGTGCTCGCCGCGCGGCGCGGCCGGGCCGTCGATGCGCCCGGCGGCGCGCAGTCGTGCCGGCGGCTTCTCGAAACGCACCGGCGAGAGGCCGTCCACCAAGGCGGGCGAAATTGCCGGCGCCACGGCGACCGGGTCGATGTTTTCACCCTTGAAGTCGAACACGGTCAGCAGTGTGCGATCGCCGGGATCGACACTTTGGTGGGTGAACGTGCCGCGCGCGTAACCGTTGCCACGCCGCGCGAAAAGATCGAGCGCGTCGCAATAATCGGGCCTCACGAAAAGCGTGAGCAGCGCATGGTCGACCGCGACTTTTTCGTAGGTGAAGCCGGTGGCGTCCGCGAAGACAAACACGCGCGCCAGGCTCGTGTTTTTCCAATTTCCGCGCACATCCACGTCGCCGTGGGGCGGCGGGTCGTTGAAGGTGAAATCGTTCCAAATGCTCGGCCACCATTTGCCAAACCAGCCGTTGATCGCGGACGGGCGCAGCCTGCCGGTCAGCAGGAAGCGGAAGTCGAGCGTCTTGAAATTCGTTTCAAAACTCCCGCGCGCAAAGCTCTCCCCGACCGCCGCCGACGCGGGCGAAAAGACGATCACCCGCTTTGCGTGATCATACGCAAACGTGCCGCGCGCGCGATCCACCGCCACGTTGTCGGCGTTTATCGGCCCGATGTCGAGCGCGCCGCGCGCGCCCGCGAAACGCCATCCCGCGCCAAGCCGCGCCGCGGCGTCGATTTCGATCGGGCGCGCGGGTTTCAGGATTTCGCCAAGGTCGTAATTCACCTCGCGGGAGATCGCGGCGATGTGCAGCGGCGTCGCGCGGGTGCTGATGCGCGCGTCCGCTTTCTTTTCCGCAAAATCAACCTCCGTTTCAAACGCGACCGGCTCCCCCAGCACCCGCGTCGTGATGCTTGCCCGCAGCGTTTGCGGGAGGCGCCCGTCCGCTCGCGCCGTGAACGAGCGCGCGGTGATGCCGCGGGCCGCGAGCGATTCCGCCGAGCAGGCCAGCGACAGGTTCACAACAGGCGGGACGCCCGACGCCACGGATTTCCGGCTGGCGGGGGAAAGGATGTCGGCCATCGGCATGGTGAGCCGCAGGCGCGCGTTGCGCGCGCGCATGGTGTTTCCGATCGCCGCGCTTGCGGTTGAAAGCTGGACGCTAAAATCGCGGGCTCGCGGAGTTGAAACCAGGCCGCCCACGTCCACGGTTGCGCGCGCGAGCAGCGGGCCGAGCTCGATTTTTGAGGCGGAAAAAATGGAGGCGTCCGCGTCCGCCCGTCCGATGTCGCCCGGGTGCAGGCCTCCGCACATGAGCTCGACGCGGGCGGAGGCGATTTGCTTCGCGTCGGGAGTGAATGTTATGTCGAGCACCGGGTTGTCGAGCGCGTCAAGCCGCTGCGTCCATGCGTTGAGTGCGCGCACGGTTTTGAGGTAGGAGGCGATTGCGTCCGAGAGCGCTTCCGCGCCGCCGCGTTTTTTGGCGCGCGTTTTTGGGATCACCAGTTCGCCGCGGCAGAGCACGGCCAGGTTGCCGGCGCGCGCCGACAGGTTCTTGATGGAAAGCACGGACGACTTGAGCTCCACCTCCGCGTTTATCCTGTCAACCGCGGCGGCGTTGGTGCCGTCGTTCGAGAGCATCGCGGGCACGCGAAGGCTCGCGCCGTCGATGCGCCCGGCGAGGCGGGGCGCGATGTTGTGCAGCAGCAGCGTGGGGAGGTTTATTTCGAATCGCACCGCGTTTGCCGTGAGCACCGGGTCGGGATGCAAGCTGGAGAACAGCTTCAAGTCGCGCGCCACCACATGCCCCGACGAATCGCAATGGATCGCGCCGAATGTGAGGCGCAGCCCGTGCTCCGCCAGCCGTTGCTCGACCCTGCGCAGCACCGCGTCGGGAATCGTGATTTCATCGGCGGTCGCGATGCGCGCCTGCGCAAGAAGCAGCGCCGCCAGCGCCAGCCACAACGCCCAGAGCGCAATCGTGCCAGCCCAGCGGAGGCATCCGCGGCAAATCCGCCCGGCAAAATGTGGAGGTTTCGATTTCAGAAAAAGCGCGTGTTAATGCGTTGAAGTGGGTTGAAAAAACACCGCATTGGACAATGCGAACCGGCGCGGGTTCAAGGCCAAGTTGCGGGGGTCGGGCGGCCTGTCATCCTGTGGTTTCATGGGACGTTCCGCGCTTGTTTCAACGCGCCGGAATCGTCGGGTGCAGCTGGCCGCGATAGTTTGTGGGCGAGCAGCCCTCAAGTTTGCGAAACACGCGGTTGAATTGCGAAAGCGACTGGAAGCCCGCCTCGAACGCCGCCTCGCTCACGCGTTTGTGCGGATTGAGCAGCAGGTTTTTCACCTTTTCCACGCGCACGCGCGCCAGGTAGTCGGTGAACGTCATGCCCGTGGACTTCTTGAACATCTTGCAAAAATAAAACGCGCTTGTGTTCACCGAATGCGCCACTTGCGCGAGCGTGAGGTCGTCGTCCTGGTGCTCGTGGATGAAGTTGCGCGCCCGCGTGATGACGGGCGACTCGGCGTGCTCCTCCTGCACCATGAGCCGGTTGCTGATCGCGGCGAGATGCTGCGCAAAAACCGCGAGCAGCCGCAGGATTGCGTCGTATTGTTTTTTGGAGACCACGCGGCTTTGGTAATACGCGGCGGCGGCGGGTTTCGCGTCGATTTCAACGCCCCATTTTGCGAGTTGCCGCGCGACCCGGTCGAACTGCCCCGCCAGCGGTTTTTGGAAAAACACCTGCCCGGTCTGCAAAAAAGCCAGCACGTTTTCACCCGCGCGGACCGGCACCGCCGAGTCATAAAGCCCGGCGAAACATTTTAATGTGGCCGGCTCGCGCTGCGCCTGCTGCTCGACTTCGCGCTGCAGTTGCAGGCATGCCGAGCACGAGTGGTTCGATTGGGCCATGAGCGCGCAAAACGGGTTTTGCCTCGGATCGTTTGCGTGCTGCAAGTCAAACGACTCGACCGGCCGCAGGCTCAAAGGCAGCCCCGTCGCGTCGCGAAACGCTTGCGCGTAGTCCCGATAGATTTGCGACTGCTTGAACTGTGTCACAAGCATCCGGCTGCGCTTGGGATTATCGGCGGCGTCCATGTGGGAAAGAGTTTGTTGTGCGAATGAGTGACTGCGCATAAAGTGCCAACAATCTCCCGCTGGAAAGCAAAATATGCGCCATGCCTCCTTGGGCATGGCAAATCATTTGCCGCATTTTTTGTCGTGCCGCCCCAAGCGGACGCAAAAAAAGGGCGCGCTCAATGCGCGCCCTTTTTCAACCGATAGACACTATCAAAAAACGGGATTGCGCCTAGCGCTGCCAGGATCGTTCGCTGCCGCCGCCGGCAAAAATGCGCTGGCGCACCTCCTTCGGGCGCGCCTCGCTGACGGAGAGCGCCCGCCCGCCCAGTTCGTGGCCGTTGAAGCGCTCGATCGCGGTGCGCGCGTCCTCGGGCGAGGCCATGTTGACAAACGCGAATCCGCGCGAGCGTCCGGTGATCTTGTCGCATATCAGATCGACAGCCGATACTGCGCCGACCTGTGAAAACAGGTCCTGCACTTCGTGCGCCATGGTGGCGAACGGAAGATTTCCTACATAGAGTTTTGTGGTGGTCATGGGTTTTTTTAGAATATGCCGCCGCCCGACCTCGCGCCTCTCCGCCCGCCGTGTTGCGAAACACCATCAAGGTTTTAAGGCCCGTTTGGTGATCCGGAGCGCGCAATATCAAACACCAGCGGGAAAAAAATTGTTTCATCACACGCAATATCAAGTGCATTAGGCAACGCGCGCGGATTTGATAAAAATGAAACAAATATTTCATACTATTTTGACAAACCGCGCCCGGCCAACGGTTCCCGGCTCGGTGTTGCGTCCGAATCATTCCGGGCGTCCGCGCCGATCAATTTCCCATTGCCCAAGCGCGCGGCGGGCGTCACCGTTTGCGTTTTCATCAATGAGCGACATCCCGACAGACATTTCCCACGACCAGGTTGCCGTGCGCCGGCAAAAACTCGCCGACTTGCGCGCGGCGGGTTTCGATCCGTTTCGCGCCAATTGCGAACAGACGCATTTTTCCGACGACGCCAAAAAATGCTACGTCGAGGGCGAGGACAACGCCGTGCGGCTTTCCGTCGCGGGCCGGCTCGTCACTTTTCGCATTCAGGGCGGCAGCGGGTTCGTCAAGATCCTCGACCAGCAGGGGCAAATTCAGCTTTATGTGAAGCGCGACGTGCTCGGCGTGGACGCCTACGCCGCGTTCAAGAAACTCGACTTCGGCGATTTCATCGGCGTCACGGGCACGCTCTTCAAGACGAAGGCCGGCGAGATCACCGTGCGCGTCGAGAGCTACACGCTCGTGTCGAAGGCGCTGCGCCCGTTGCCCGAAAAATGGCACGGCCTCACAAACGACGAGCAGGTTTACCGCCAGCGTTACCTCGATTTGATCGTCAACGCCGAGTCGCGCAAACGCCTCATGCAGCGCTCGCGCATCATCTCGTATGTCCGCCGTTTTCTTGAGGACCGCAAATTCATCGAGGTCGAGACGCCGATTTTGCAGGGCGTGGCGGGCGGCGCGGCGGCGCGTCCGTTCGAGACGCACCTCAACGCGCTCAACATCGACTTCGTGCTGCGTATCTCGCTGGAGCTTTATTTGAAGCGCATGCTCGTCGGCGGCTACGACCGCGTGTTCGAGCTCGGGCGCAACTTCCGCAACGAGGGCATGGACCGCAAGCACAACCCCGAGTTCACCATGCTCGAAGTCTACCAGGCCTACAGCGACTACCGCGGCATGATGACGCTCGTGCGCGATTTGTTCCAGGGGCTTTGCCGCGACGTGATCGGCTCGGACACGATCAAGTTCACCGACAAGGACGGCAACACGCACGACATCAACTTCGCCGGCGAGTGGCGCGAGGTGCGCTACAAGGACCTCATCACGCAATTCACCGGCGACGCGAATTGGTTCGGCCGCTCGAAGGACGAAAAAATCGCCTACTGCAAAAGCATCGACCTCTTCGTCGACCCGGCGTGGGAGGACTTCGAAGTCACCAACGAAATTTTCTCCAAGAAAATCGAGCACACGCTCATCCAGCCGACCTTCGTCACGCATCTGCCGAAGGAGCTTTGCCCGCTCGCAAAAATAAACCTCGAGGACCCGAGCGTGATCGACGTGTTCGAGCTGACCATCGGCGGCATGGAAGTCGCGCCCGCCTACAGCGAGCAAAACGACCCCGACGTGCAGCGCGCGATGTTCGAGGCGCAGGCCGGCGGCGAGCAGCAAAAAGTGGACAACGATTTTCTCCTCGCGCTCGAGCACGGCATGCCGCCCGCCGGCGGCATGGGCATCGGCATCGACCGCCTCTGCATCCTGCTGACGGCGGCGGACAGCATCCGCGACGTGATTCTGTTTCCGCAACTCCGCCCGAGCGCGGCGGCGGCAACTGACTCGGCGCCCGCCGCCTAATGTATAATTAAAAATGTATAATGTGGAATGAACAAGCCGAGCACGCGATTACACACATGAGTCCGCTCCCATTATACATTCTTCATTATTCATTTTTCATTAGCGGCGGCAACGCCGCCGCGTAACCATGCCCTGGTATCTCTACCTCGCCTTCAAGCAGCTTTTCCCGTCGGGGAGGTGGATGACGTTTTTCACGTGCATCTCGACACTGGGCGTGTTTCTCGGTGTGTGGATGCTCATTATCATCATCGGCGTGATGAGCGGTTTCGGATTCAAATACGGCCGGATGATCATTGACACGGGCGGTGAGATTCAGGTGCGCGGCGCGTTCATCGAGAATCCGGAGCGGATTCAGGAAATCATCAACAAAGTGCCCGGCGTTGTCGCGAGCACGCCGACCGCCGAGGGCATCGTGATGATCGAGCACCAGGGCAGGCCGGGTTATCCGGGCATCGTCGGCGTGGCCCCGGAAAGTGTTGAGAAAGTGATTCCCATTTCAAAATACCTGCGCGAAGGCTCCATGGCGGATCTCGACGACGACGCGGTGGTTTTGAGCGCGGGGCTTGCCGCCTCGATCAGCGCGCGCGTCGGCTCGAAAGTCACCGTGGTAAGCCCGCTCACGCTCGAACGCCTGAGCCAGGACGCCTACATGATGCCAACCGAGCTGACGGTCGCGGGCGTTTACGAATTCGGGCACCAGCAACTCGACAAGTCGGTCGCCATCGTGACGCTCCGCCGCATGCAGGATCTCTACGGGCTCGGCGAGGGCGCATACGGCGTCAACGTGCGCATCGCGCCCGATGCCGATGTCGACGCTATCGCGGGTGAAATCAACGCCTCCTTGCCGCCGGGCAGCCGGATGCGCGCGCGCACATGGATGCAGTCGGGCGAGGCGTTTCTCTTCGCGCTCAAGATCGAGCGCCTCATGATCATCCTGATCGTGTCGATGGTGGTTTTTGTCGTGGCGTTCCTAGTGACGGCGATGCTGCTTGTCGCCGTGGCGCACAAGACGCGCGAAATCGGGCTTTATGGCGCGCTCGGCGCGTCGCCGTGGCAGTCGGCCATGTGCTTTTGTTTTCAAGGCGTGATTGTCGGCGTGATCGGCACCGCGCTCGGAGTGTCGATCGGCCTGCTCACGCTTGCCAACATCGACCCGATCGCGCGGCTCATCGCGCGGCTTACCGGCAACTGGGATTTGCTCGTGGAGATTTATGAATTCACCAAGGTGCCCGCGCACATCACCGGCGCGGACATTGCGATCATCTGCACCTTCGCCATCGGCATGTCCACGCTCGCCGGCCTTGTCGCCGCGTGGCGCGCCGCAAAACTCAAACCCGTGGAGGCGATGCGCAGTGAGTAACACGGCACAACCCATTCTCACCGCCCGCGCCCTGCGCAAAACCTACAGGAGCGGCAACCGCGAGTTGGAGGTGTTTCACGATGTCGATTTCCATATCAACGCCGGCGAGAGCGTGAGCATTCGCGGCGAATCAGGCTCGGGGAAATCCACGCTACTCAACCTACTCGCCGCGCTCGACACCGCCGGCGCCGGCACGCTCTCGTGGGATGGTTTTTCAAAAATCGACAACGCCGCTCGCGGAAAATTCCTCGGCATCATCTTCCAGGCGTTTTACCTGATCCCCGAGCTCAACGCGCTTGAAAACATTCTCATGGCGAGGCGAATCGCGGGCAATGTTGACGCCGCCGCGCGCGCGCGCGCCGCCGAACTGCTCGCGCGAGTGGGATTGAGGGACCGCGGACACCATTTGCCCTCGCAACTCTCCGGCGGCGAGCGCCAGCGCGTCGCCGTCGCCCGCGCGCTCATGAACTCGCCGCGTGTCGTCCTCGCCGACGAGCCGACCGGCAACCTCGACGAAAAAACCGCCGACAGCGTCATGGACCTGCTGCTCGGCATCTGCGCGGAGACAAACACCGCGCTCGTGCTCGTCACGCACAACCCGCTCTACGCGCAACGCACCGCGCGCGAATACTTTTTGCACGAAGGAACCCTGCGCTCCGTGCGCTAAAAACCACGACAAAATCCCATGCTAAAACTCTTCAAGAAAACCGAAAAAATCCGCTGCGGTGTCGTCGGCACCGGCTCGCTCGGCCAGCACCACGCGCGCATTTACGCGAACATGAAGGGCGTCGAGTTCGCCGGCATCTACGAGGCCAACCCCGCGCGCGCGAAGGAAATCTCCGCGCTGCACAACTGCCGCGCGTTTTCATCGCTCGACGAACTCGCCGACGCGTGCGATGCGGTTTCCGTTGTCGTGCCGACCGACAAGCACGCGCAAGTCGCCCTCCCGCTCCTCGCCAAGGGCTGCCACCTGCTCATCGAAAAACCGCTCTGCGCCTCGCTCGAGGAAGCCTCGCAAGTGCTCGCCGCCGCGCAGTCCAACAACAGCATCGTGCAGGTCGGTCACGTCGAGCACTTCAACCCCGTGATGAGTTTCCTGGAAAAGGAAATCAACCGCCCGCGCTACATCACGACCGAGCGCCTCGGCACCTACCAGACGCGCGGCACCGAGGTCGGCGTCGTGCTCGATCTCATGATCCACGACATCGGCATCGTGCTCGCGCTCGTGAAATCGCCCATCCTGAAAATCGACGCCATGGGCCTGAACCTGCTCTCCAAGACCGAGGACATCGCCAACGCGCGCATTGAATTTGAAAACGGCTGCGTCGCCAACCTCAACGCCAGCCGCCTGAGCCTGAAGCGCAACCGCGAGATTCGCGTCTTTCAGGAAAACGCCTACCTCTCGCTCGACTTCATGAACCAGAAGGGCCACCTCGTGAAGAAAAGCGACATCATCGCCTACGGCCTGAAAATGAAAGTCGGCCTCGCAAAACCGGGCGACGTGAGCTCGATTCCCGTCGGCGAGATCCCGATAGAAAAAGGCGAGCCGCTCGCGCTCGAGCTGGCCTCGTTTGTGAACAGCGTGCGCGAGGCAAAGCAGCCCAAAGTCGGCGCCGTGCTTGGCAAAACCGCGCTCGAAGTGGCGATAGCCATCACCGAGCAAATCCGCACCAAGGCGGAGAAGATGAAGTAAAGACGGGTCGCGCGAAAGTGCGTCTTTATACCATTTACGAGCTAGTTTTGGTCTTTAATTGGT
Organism: Ereboglobus sp. PH5-5; assembly: GCF_029504805.1. Classification (NCBI taxonomy): domain Bacteria; kingdom Pseudomonadati; phylum Verrucomicrobiota; class Opitutia; order Opitutales; family Opitutaceae; genus Ereboglobus; species Ereboglobus sp. PH5-5. Next base: position 120,837 of record NZ_JAQFIT010000013.1, read on the forward strand.
AGGGCGTGCTCGCCGAGCGCGCCGAGAATTACGAGAGACAACCCCGGCGGTTGGCAGATGTCGCTTGCGCTCGGTAACGGCGTTTCGAGCGATAGCGGCAATCTTCCAACCGGCCTACCTTTGATGACGCCTAAGGAGTAAACCTTAGGCGTAAATGGGATTACTTCGCCGGTTTCACGGGCCAGGGCGGGGGAGGGGGGAGCTTGGGGTTGTTGGTTTTTAGCTCGGCGAGGATTTCCTCGATGGCGCGGTCGAGTTGCTGGTCCTCGCCTTTCATTTCGCGCGCGGGGTCGTTGTCCACCACGATGTCGGGATCGACTCCGTAGCCTTCAATGGGCCACTCCTTGCCGTCCTTCGAGTAGGATGCGTATTGCGGGATGTTCAGGGTGCCGCCGTCCATGAAGGGCAGGCTGCTCGTGATGCCCACAATGCCGCCCCAACTGCGCTTGCCGATGAGCTTGCCGAGGCCCATCTCGCGGAAGCGATAGGGGAAGATGTCGCCGTCGGAGGCGGAGTATTCGTCCATGAGCGTGACTTTGGGACCGAGGTGCATGCCGGCGGGGTTGGTCGCGGGGGTGCCGTTGCGGGCGAGGTTGATCATGACGAGTTCGCGCCGGAGGCGCTCTATTATCATGGGCGAGACGTTGCCGCCGCCGTTGCCGCGCACGTCGATGATGAGCGCCTCCTTTTGGAGCTGCGGGTAGAAGCGGCGCACGAATTCGTTGAGGCCCTCGGGGCCCATGTCGGGGATGTGCAGGTAGCCGACGCGGTCGCCGGTTTTTTTCGCAACGTAGTCGATGTTGTTGAGAACCCAGTTGGTGTAGTAGAGCGGGGCTTCGTCGGCGATGGGAACGATGACGACGTCGCGCGCGTCGTCCGCCGCGGCGTCGGGCTTGGAGGCGAGGCGCAGGGTGACTTGGCTGCCGGCGGTGCCGACGAGCGCGGCGTAGGGGTTGGGCATGTCGCGCGTGGGTTTGCCGTCGATGGCGAGGAGGTAGTCGCCTTCGCGGGCGTTGACGCCGAGTTCGGTGAGCGGGGAGCGCGTGGATTTTTCCCAGTTTTCGCCGCGGAGGATTTTTGTGATTTGATAATAGCCGGTGGCGGTGTCGCGGATGAGCCGGGCGCCGAGGAGTCCGGTTTGGATGCGATGGGCAATGGCGCGCCTGCCGCCGCCGACGTAGGCGTGGCCGGCGTGGAGTTCGGAGATCATTTCGCCGATGAGGTAGGTGAGGTCGTTGCGCGTGGCGACGTGCGGGAGGAGTTTTGCGTATTTGTCGCGCTGGGCGGGCCAGTCGATGCCGTGCATGTTGGGCGCGTAGAAACAGTCGCGCATTTGGCGCCAGCTTTCGTTGAAGATTTGCGCCCACTCGGCCCGGCGGTCGATGCGGAGCTGGAGGTTGGAGAGGTCGAGTTTGTCCTTGATGCTGATTTTATCTTTCGGGAGGTCGACGAGGGCGTAGGTGCTTTTGTCGCGGACGAGCATTTTTTTGCCGTCGGCGGTGATTTCGCAGGCGTCGTAGTTGCCGAGGATGGTTTCCTTGCGCTCTTTCAGATTGTAGGCGGCGATGAGGGTGCGTGTTTTTTGCGTGGCGCCGAATCCTTCCCCGCCGCCGTCGCCCATGACGGGGCCGCCGGGGCGGCGCTGGTAGAAGACGCGGTCGCCGACCATGCGGAGGTTGGAGTAGTTCGAGGATTCGACGGGGAGCGCGACGATGCGCGAGGCGAGGCCGTCGGGATCGAGTTTGGAGGAGGGCGGTGCGGAGGTTTTCTTTTTGGTGGGTTCTTTTTTATCGGGCTGGTCCGGTTTTTCGGATGCGTCGCCCTGGGTTTTTTCGGCGACTTCGTCGCTCCGGGGGGCGAGGGGGGACTTGGTTTCCTTGGAGAGGGCGATCATGTAGATACGCTCCATGTTTTTGTAGGCGTGGTTCCACTCGGTGTCGGAATAAACGGGGTTGAAGTTGCGTGCGCTGGCGAAGAGGAGCCATTGGCCGTCGTCGCTGAAGGCGGGGGAGTTGGCGGCATACCAGCCGTCGGTGGCGTCGGTCGTGGAGCCGTCGGCTGTGTTGAAAATCTTGATGCGCGAGAGCGCGCCGCGCGTCTGGTGCGTCCACGCGATGAGGGCGGAGTCGGGCGACCAGGCGTATTGGCGAATGACGTAGTCGGGGTTGTGCGCGACGAGGGTGATGGTTTTTGTTTCGATATCGATGGCGCGGAGGCGTTGCTCGCGGTCGGTCCAGAGGAGTTTTTTCGAGTCGGGCGACCAGCGGGGCAGGGCGTAGTAGGTGGTGGCGCCAGTGGTGAGTTGCACGGGTTCGCCGGAGCCGTCCTGCGGGCGGATGTAGAGTTCGAATTCGCCGGTGGCGTCGGAGAGGTAGGCGATGTGTTTGCCGTCGGGCGACCACGAGGCGTCGCGTTCGTGGGCGGCGGGGGTTTGCGTGAGGTTGCGCACGGGGCCGTCCTTGAGCGGCGCGGTGAATATGTCGCCGTGCGCGGTCACGACGACGCGTTTGCCGTCGGGCGAGGGGCGGACGGAGGAGGGTTTGACTTTTGCGAGCACGGGGCGCGCGGAGGCGAGGTCTTCGCGGATGGTGATGGCGACGGGCGAGGATTTTTCCGTGGCGAGGTTGAGGCGCCAGATTTGGCCGGCGTATTCATAGACGAGAGATTTTTTTCCGATGGAGGGGAACTTGACGTCGTAGTCAGTGTAATCGGTGAGCTGGCGCGTTTGTTTTTTGGCGGGGTCGTAGACGAAGAGATTGGCGCGGCCGGTGCGCTCGGAGACGAAATAGATGCGGTTGTTCGGCGCCCACATGGGGAAGAGGTCTTGCGCGGGGTTGTTGGTGATGTTTTCGAGCGCGCCGGTTTTGAGGTCGTAGATCCAGATGTCGTCGGCCATGCCGCCGCGGTAGTTTTTCCATGTGCGGAATTCGCGGAAGACGCGGTTGTAGGCGATCTTGGTGTCGTCGGGCGAATAGGTGACGAAGCCGCCGCGCGGCACGGGGAGTTGCACGGGCAGGTTGCCGTCGAGGTTGACGCTCATGAGGTGGCCGATGAACGGGTCCCAACTGCGCCAGCGCGAGCGGTAGGTGATTTCGTCGGCGGTGTTGCGCCAGGTCATGACGATGTTGTCCGGGCCCATGCGGTCGGCGAGGTCGTCGCGGCCGAGCGTTGCGGAGTAGGTGAGGCGCCTGGGCGCGCCGCCGTTTGCGGGCATGACGTAGACCTCGGTGTTGCCGTCGTATTGCGCGGTGAAGGCGAGCTGTTTTCCGTCCGCCGAGTAGCGCGGAAAAACCGCGTAGCCCGGCCCGCTGGTGAGGCGTCGCGCGACGCCGCCCTTGACGCCCACGGTGTAGAGCTGGCCGGCGTAGGAGAAGGTGATGTCGGTGTCGTTTGTGGCGGGGAAGCGGAGCAGGCGCGTGTCATTTGCGAGAGTTTGCGCGGAGGCGGCGCAATTGAGATAAAAACAACCGAGGGTAAAAATAAAAACGAAGAGGCGTTTCATAAAAAGATGAGATTTTTAACGGCCGGTGATTTCAATAGTAAACGCAGAAGTGCATGGCATATCATTTGGTTTTGGAATGAAGATTTACACTAGAACGAAAAATCCATCCAGGTAAGCGCGGGCGTAAAATGCATTGCCAATTATAAGGTTGCCGCCATTTTCTGCGACAGCTCTGAAACCCTCCCATTATTATGCCTTTTCTCCGCTCCAATTTTATTTCAATCAAAACGGGTTTACTTCGAAAATCGGCCACCATATCAATGCTTGTGGCGGTGGCCGGTCTTTTGGCGGCTCAGGCATCAGCGCAATCTTTGCAAATAACCCAGCAGCCTGTCAGCATCACTCGAACCGAGGGTCATGGTGTTTCGCGCATACATATTCTGTTCTCCGAGTCAAAAGACCCTAGCGCGGTCTTTTTTTCTGTCACGGCGGCGGGCAGCGGCTCACTGACATATCAATGGCAGAAGGACGGGGTTGACATCGCATTTCCGGACAACGGGCAAATAATCGTGGGCTTCCCGCGTGTATCGGGCGCGGACACAGAGCTTCTGAATATCAGCGACTGCATGATGTCTGACGCGGGCGTGTATCGCGTGAAAATCCGCGACTCGGCGGGCGGGGAAATTATCAGTGAATCCGGCACGCTGACGGTCACGCCACATGCGCCGCCGTCATTTGTTTTTCATCCCAAGGATGTGACTGTTACCGAGGGAACGGTGTCGAATTCATCCCTGAGCGCCACGATTGCGGTGGGTTCCATTCTCGCGGGCAGTAATGAGGGGCCCCTCACATGCGTATGGCAGAAAGACGGCGCGGATGTGTCAATCGAGTGCGGGGTTGATCAATATGGAAAAGCGTTTCTCGAAACATATAATTTCATGGTGGCCGATTCCGGAACCTATCGTGTGGCGGTGACCAATCGCTGGGGGCGCACCAGCCATAGCAATCCGGCGACTCTCACCATTCTGCCGCCGGCGGAAGCCCCTGTTATTACCAAGCAACCGGCAGTGTCGTTCAGAGACGATGACGGTTATGTTAATGGAAAACCCATCGTGGTTGATTACACCAAGGGTGGTGACAGCATCGGATTATACGTTCTCACAAGCGGGGTGGCGTCCCGTTTTCAATGGCAAAAAGACGGTGTCGATATGGAGTATTCGGAAAAATATCGCAGTGATGATTATACAAATCCCCAAAAAGACTCCACCAAACTCCGCTCCCTATGCATACGGGATCTCCGCCCTGCTGATTCGGGAAAATACCGTGTGGTGGTTTGGAATTCCACTGGCACCACGGTCAGCCAAGAGGCCACGCTCAATATCACATACCCAACTCCCGCGCCGATAACCACGCACGCCGTGTCCGCGGGCCGTTCTGTTGCGCTCACGGCCGATATTAGCGGCAATCCGCCGCCCGCCGTGCAATGGGAAGTGTCCACCGATGGCGGAAACACATGGAGCAGGCTTGCCAACAATGCGACCTACACCGGCGTCAACACGGGGACATTGGGCATCAACGCCGCCACCGGCAACATGAGTGGCAACCAGTATCGCTGCGCGCTTGCAAGCGGGGGAATGTTGCCGGGTGGCTCCGCCATCACGCTGGACGTTGCCCCGCTCGTATTTCCCAACCCCGCCTCGCTTGTTTGCGTCAGCGGCACGCTCTATGTGACCGACGATTCGCTGCACACCGTGCAGGCCGTTAACCTCGCCACAACCGAAGCGCGCATCCTTGCCGGTTCTCCCGGACAAACGGGGGCGACGGACGCCACGGGCACCGCCGCGAGATTCAACCAACCCAAGGGCATATCGGCGGATGCCGAGGCCAGGCTCTTTCTGGCTGACACCGGCAACGCGCTCATACGCACCATCTCGCCCGACGGGGTTGTGGCGACACTGGCGGGTTCGCCCAGTCAACGCGGACATGCCGACGGCGCGGGCGGCAACGCCACGTTCTCGGCGCCGACGGCCATATTTTTGGACACGTCTGGCTCGGGAGACTTCATTCTCGTTGCCGATGCGACGTCACACACCATTCGCAGTGTTTGTGACAGCGGCACTACGACAACTCGGGCGGGAGTCGGCGGCGTATCCGGACACAAAGACGGCGATGCCAAGGACGCCTACCTGAACCGCCCCTCTGGAATCGCAAAAAAATCGTTCTGGTCATCCGCTTATGTCGCCGCCCCTTTGCCCGCGCCCATTCAGGCTGCCATTTCGAACAACACGTCAGACCCTGTGACTGCCGCCAGCGTCACTGTAACCATGCCGAACAACGATTACCTCTATTGGAGCACCTATGTGGCCGATAGTTACAATCACGTCATTAGGGAACTCGGTTCGCCGCAAAAGTATATGGTCCCTCCCATCAGCACGCTCGCCGGCCTGCCCGGAGTGAGCGGATATGAGGACGGCGTGGGCGACGAGGCCCGTTTCAACAATCCCGGAGGCATGGCGATTGATTCAAGCGGCAACATCTATGTGGCCGACACCGGCAACTCCACCATACGCTTTGTCACTCCCGAGGGCCAAGTCCTCACCCTTGCCGGATTGCCCGGCATCACCGGCCTCAAGGATGGCGTTGGCGAGGAGGCATGGTTTAATCATCCCTCGGACGTTGCGCTCGGCGGAAGCAAACTTTACATCGCCGATACTGGAAATGCGGCTATTCGCGAACTCGATTTGTATACCGGGCAGGTTGTCACGCTCAACATCACGGCAGCTCCGGCTTCATCCGGCACAGTGCCCAATCCGCCAATCACGCCCGGCGGCGGCACAAACCCAGGCGAGTCGAGCGGAGGAGGAGGAGGCATGGTGTCGTATTGGCTCATGGCTTCCGTGGCGGCATTGCTTGGCATCCGGCGCGTGTTGTCACCAAGGCGCAAGGCATAAGGCGAAGCCTGCTTTGGAAATATTAAACGATGCACATCAGTGATGGTGTGTCCGATCGGGCGCGCGCGTCCTTTTCTAAAAGAACAAGGCTTTCAATCAATGCCGATATCGTTCAATCATTTTGTCACATGGCTATGAACAACGACCAATTCTGGACCAGCCTCGACGGACAGGTCCTCACCGTCCGGCCCAATCTCTCCGAGCACACCGTTTCGCTCACCATCGCCTTCTGGCCGCGCAACCCCGCCGAGTTCGACTTCATGAAGGAGCACCTCGACGACCTGCACTTCACCGAGCGCAGCACGCTCGCGCGCATCGGCCTCGAAATCATGCGCGCCACGCCGCTCACCGTCGACGGCAACCGCCTCGTGTTCGACGCCGAGACGTTTCTCTTCGACCACTCGTTCCCCAACGCGCCCTATTGGAAAAAACTCTTCCGCTCCGGCATGCCCATCGGCCGCCTCTTCTACGCGCCCGAGTCGCAAAAACTTTCCTCGACCGAAATCTGGGACGCCATTTCCAACAACGCCCTCAAGCTTCCCAACACCATCAGCATCGACCGCAACGGCAGCGTGTTTCTCACCTCGCATCCCGTGCGCTACACGCTCAACCCGAAGCTCCAGCGCGCCGATTTTGAGGCGCTCGTCTCCGGCAACGCCGGACGCGCCTACCTCGACAAGGTGCAGGTGCGCAACGAGACGCCCATCCTCACCGTCGAGCCGCGCTCGGGCATCCTCACCAGTTGCTCCATGTATTTGAAAGAGCACTACGTGCTGCTCAACCGCGGCGTCGGCAACTTCGGCATTCACACCTCCGCCGTGCTGCTCGACCCGATAAAAACCTTCGGCACGAACATCATGCTCGAAATCTACAACCCCGGCGACCAGCCCGTTGTGAACCCTGTCGTGTCCGTGGAGGTTTTCCGCGCGCCGACACCCGCCGACACCGATGTCAAAAACCTCGCCAAAAAACGCGCGCGCCTCCTCTCCACCGCGACCGACATCTACGGTGCGCTCGACGAAACCCCGCCCAAGGACAACGGTTCCGTCGAACCGCCGAAACCGCGCACCCGCGTCACCTTCAAGGGGCAAAATGCCACGCAGGATAACACCAGCGTGTTCATCAACGCAGGCCAGTTCACCGACGCCGCCACGCTCAGGGACAAGATCAACGCCGCCGGTGCCTGTGGCTACCGCACGCTTATTCAGGCGCTCGACGCCGCGCCGGAGGACGCCGACACGCTCCTCGTGGACACCTTCCCTAACCTTCCCGAGCACATCGAGCTCCTCGCGCGCCTGCCCAACCTCAAGCTCCGCCGCATCATCTTCCGCAAACCCTCGCGCACGCACGGTTTCTTCCTCTCCTACAACGCGCACGGCCGCCTCGAAAACTACCACGATATCGGCATCGACGTTTACTGGCACAACGCCCAGCTCAACGACCTCTACCTCCACACCTACAAAAAAAACCACGGCTTCTTCATTCGCGAGGAGCTCGGCCGCAAGTTCCAGGAATCCACCATCCTTGCCATGTATGGCAGCGCCGTCGGGCTCGACCAAACCGACACCGACCGCATCTCCTCGCTCATGGACAAGCTGACCGGCTTCATCGGCACCAACGTCGGCGTCCTCACCGGCGGCGGCGGCGGCGTCATGCGACTCGCCACCGAGCAGGCCCGCATGAAGGGCGCGCTCACCGGCGCATGCTTCCTGGAACTCGAGGCGCAACCGCCCGAGATCGGAGTGGACTTCTTCAACACCTTCCAGGAAACCTCGCGTCATTACCGCCAAAAATGGTTCGAAGTCGCGGACTTTTGCATCTTCAACGTCGGCGGCGTCGGCACGCTCGAGGAAATCGGCATCGAAATGTGCAACCTCAAGCTCGGCATCCGGCCGCGCATCCCGTATATATTCTACAACGCGCAATTCTGGACGAGCCTGCGCGACCAGGTGGAGGAAATGGTCTCCAGCAAACGCGCACCCGCGTGGATGCTCGACTACATCCTCTTCAGCAACGACCCCGACGAGGTTGTGGATTTCTATAAAAAGACGCTGCGGGTATTGTGATAGGTTTATTATCTAAAATGTGATAAATATTATGAAAATAACACTGGAGAAATTCAAAAAGTTTTGTAAATCCGTTGAGGGGAAATCCCTTCCGACGGTTACCGGCAAGTTTTTTTCTATACAGGTTGAAGATGAAAACATTTATTATATACCTTCATCGACAGGAAAGCACAGATCTCAAAAATGGATTCATGTTTTTGAGATACTTGAGAAATACAAAAAAACGAAATCGTTAATAACGACGACATATACAGATGTCAGTGTGCATGCTGCATATGTGATAGCCTTAATTAAATTATATAAATCAAAGATAGATACGCAGAGTTATAATAGCGCTGAAGCGGCATTTTACGAGAGCGTAAAAAAATCCATGAATGACAGTGCCAAGGCACGCTTAGAAAGATTGAGACGCGCAAGTAAAAAGCCGGAATGTAGACTGGTGTATAGCTCGCAGTTTGTGCGAAATCATGACGTTGTGGCAGAAGTTTTAAAAAGAGCAAAAGGATGCTGCGCGGCATGCAAACGGAAGGCTCCATTTAAGAGAAAAAGCGACGGAAAACCGTATTTAGAGGTGCATCATATTGTGTTTCTATCTGACGGTGGTGAAGATACAGTTGATAACGCTCAGGCTCTTTGTCCGAACTGCCATAGGCAAAAGCATTTCGGCTGAAGGTGCTGCTTATTATGAGTCACTGATTTATAAATCATAACAATACTCGCCTCTAATCTAGTTTTCATGCCACAAACCCTCCCTAAATCCATCCTTGTCGTCGGCTCCGGCGGACGTGAGCACGCCATCGTCAAATCGCTTCTCGCGTCGCCCTCCAAACCGCGCGTCGTTTGCGCGCCGGGCAACGCCGGTATCGCCGGCGAAATCCACTGCTTCCCCGAGGTCGCCGCCGACAATATCGCCGGCCTCGTCGAACTCGCGCAGCGCGAGCAAATCGACTTCGTGGTTGTCGGTCCCGAGGTGCCGCTTTCGCTTGGATTGGTCGACGCGCTTGCCGACGCGAACATCCCCGCCTACGGCCCGAAGGCCGACGGCGCGCGTCTCGAAGCCTCGAAAATTTACACCAAGGAAATCCTACTCAAATACAAAATTCCCACCGCCGAGGCCGCGACCTTCGACAACGCGCCCGGCGCCGTCGAATACCTTCGCACGCACCCCGCGCCCATCGTGATCAAGGCCGACGGGCTCGCCGCGGGCAAAGGTGTCGTTGTCGCGCAAACCACTGCCGAAGCCGAGACCGCCGTCCACGACCTTCTCGCGCTCAACGCCGCGACAGCTTCCGACCAATCCAAAATCCTCATCGAAGCCTGCCTCACTGGAGAGGAAACTTCCATCCTCGTGATCGTTTCCGGGCGCGATTATTACATCCTCCCGACCTCGCAGGATCACAAGCGCATCGGCGACGGCGACACCGGTCCGAACACCGGAGGCATGGGCACGTATTCGCCCGCCGAGGTGGTCACGCCGGAATTGCTTGCGCGCATTGACCGCGAAATCGTGAGCCCCTCGGTTAACGCGATTGCCGACGAGGGCATTGATTTTCGCGGCACGCTTTTCATCGGCATCATGCTCACGCCGTCCGGCCCGCAAGTGCTCGAATACAACACCCGCTTCGGCGATCCCGAAACGCAAGTTGTGCTCCCGCGCCTCGACGCCGACTTGCTCGCGCTCCTTTGGGCCGCCGCCAAGGGCAACCTCGCAGAGGTCGCGCGCGACGTGCGCGTCCGTCCCGAAGCCGCGATCTGCGTGGTTGTCGCATCGAAGGGTTATCCGGGTAAATTTCCAAAAGGCATCCCTATCACCCTTCCCGCCGCGTTGCCGCCTCAAACGACAATCATCCACGCCGGCACCGCGCGCGACAAAGACAACCGGCTCGTCACCGCCGGCGGCCGCGTGCTTGGCGTGACCTCACTCGCCCCCACGCTTGCCGAGGCCGCGAGCCGCGCCTACGCCGCGTGCGATGAAATCGAGTGCGAGACAAAATACTGCCGCCGCGACATCGGCGCGAAGCAGTTGAACCGGAAATAATGATGCCGGTCTGACTGCCGACCGGCACTGTTGAGCGCAAAAAAAGCACAGGCGTTTCTGCCTGTGCTTTTTGTTTATATCAGCAAGTCACTTTCTAAATGCTTGGCGGCCGAGCAGCTTCCGATAACGTCCGGAATCTTGCGCACATTTTTTAAAGCTATAGCAGCGGGGGACTACTCCCGATGAACCAAAAAACTGAAAACCCAGATGAAGGCG